>JAUYJM010000071.1 GCA_030689285.1 bacterium | reverse complement strand
CCATTAAGTTTATACGATAAATCCTTGTATAGTATTTTTGAATCATTGGTTTCCATTTCGTAGTATTCGCATTTATTTCGTAGTATTCGCATTATTTTTTCCCATGCTTTCCTTTGCTCCCAAGTTCTTATTTTCCGCTATATCCAAACTCCACGTAAGGTCTTTCAGTCTGCTGTCAGACAACCTCGGTACATACAAACCCGACACATCTTCTTTTTCCTCCTCCCTCTTTTTCTCAGGTTTTTTGGGCTGTTTTTTCCAGATGTATAGTTTGATGCCGAAAAAGTATCTGATGGCCGACTCCACTGCAAATATAAAGGGCTTATCGTTTATCTTGTAAAACGCCAAAAGCGCGCCCAAAATCACTGCCGGAGCCGCAACCATAACCTTGAAAACAAAGTTGAAAGGCGCTAAACGGTAGATAAGAAACGATAGCCCCGCTCCGCCGACAACATAAATAAACTGCTTTATTGAAAGCGGTCCGAATATCTTGTCTTCTACTTCTATAAATTGTGGGACTTGAAAACGCATGTAACATATAACATGTAGCATGTAACACTAAATTCATGGATTTCTTTTCTTCCGTTCCATGTTCAATGTTGCATGTTCCATGATTACTCTACCGGTTCTCTATACGGGTCCGATTTTTTTTCCTGCTTCGGCGGGGTAAAATCTTGAGGAGGCGTTGAAGGCAAGGAAAGTGAAGGTGGTTTTGGTGAAGTCGTTCCGATAGGAAGATTGGAGGGCGGTTCAGAAGTTTCTTTTTGCTGTTGATTTTTTAATATGTTGGGATTTTCTATTTCGGAAAGAAGCTTTTTCCTGTCCAAACTTTCGTTTTGACTCTCGTTTTGCACTTGTTCGTGCGATTTTTTTAGCTCGCTATACTGACCCAGTGTGCTGTAAGGCATTTTTCTTTGAACTTTCGCGGGAGGCGCGGGGGGAGGTTTGGGAGGCAAAGGAGGCGGAGGAAGAGGTGGTTCCATTTTGCGCGAGAGATTGTTTTTTTGCTGATTTTCTTTCGGCGTAAAAACCAAGGCCTCTTTCGCTCGATTTGCGTCAGTTTCAGGTTTGCTTAAAGGCCGTACTTTTTCCCACGCCGCCGACTTCTTTTTCGCGAGCTCAAGAGGTTTGCCGTCTACCGCTTGTCCCACAAATCTGTCCGACAAGTCAGTAGTGAAAGAATTGCCAGAGACAGTATTCTCGGGCATAACTTCTTTAACTTTAATCTCGGGTTTTTCCGACTTGTCTGCTTTGGATGCCGAGAAAGCCAGAGCCTTTAGCATTTGAGAATTTAATTCCGATGTCCTTTCCTCGGTTTTAGTTTCAAGTTTAGGCTTTAAAACCGGTGTGTCTATCATGGATACGCGAGGATTAGATTCTTTCGTGACGGTAATTGGCGGTACGGCCGCAAGATGCATTTCCGGTCTTTGTTGTATCTCCACTTTAGGTTCTGTAATGGGTGCCTTAGGCGGTACAATATCAGTTCTCTCAGGTTTAGGGGTTGAAGTTTTTATGTACACTCTGATTTTTTCAAAAATTTCTCGGTTGACGTCTTCCGTAATGGCGGCCGCTTTGGCATCGTCAATATTAAGACGCTTTTTTAAGTTTGGTATAAACTGCTCTCTTCGTGTGATACCCATCATCACAAAACCGACTTCGCTTCCGAGTTCTCCGATTTTGTCTATATGGAGAGAGTGTTTTTGGCCGATTTTCCAGTTTGCTTCCGATGTATTCACAGACAAAATAGCGTCCTTTACAGTTTGCGGCAGTTTCTTGAGCATTTCGTTCAATTGTTCTTTTGAGTAGTTATTCATATTTTACCAATAGTTTCCGGCAGGGCCGGCAAGATAGGCGGCAAAAGCAGGGTTCCCTCTTATAACGACTCCAATAGAAGTTCTTTGTCCTCTTGTAAGATTGCCGGCCTTTTCAATGGCAACTAAGGCCGGCACGTCAAGAGATGAGGCAACTTCTGGCCGAGCCAAAACATTTCCGTCCAGTTTGGCCACATCCGAAGAGCTCATTCCTAGCAGTATTGCTTGAGCCGATGCCGCGTTTGCGGCCACTCTTAGGTCTTGCTCCTTCTGTTCAAGCTGTTGTCTTGTCTGACTTTCACGCTCCACTCTTTCTGTCTTAGCCCTTTGCTCTTGCGTGAGATTTCCTCTTAATTGCGTATTTAAGGCCACAGGCAAGACCGCTCCGACAGCGACTCTGTCTTCGGCAGACAAGCTGTTAAATGCCGCCTGCTGCATTGAAAGCGGTAAACCTTGAATATACGTTCCTATTTGCGCGGCGTTGCCTCTTCTGCTTTCTAACTCGTTTTCTATTAAAGATTTTTCAGTTTTTTCTCTCTCTTCAGTACTTAAGTTTCCACGAAGACCGGCAAGGTCTGTTTGAGAAAGACTACCCATATTGCCGGAAGGCGGCGGCACTGTTCCTGCCGCTCGTTGCGCCATCCACTGCTCTACCGCCGCGCGGTCTCTGGTATTGAGTTTCTCGTAAGCAAATTTTCTGTCCCCGCCTTTGAGGTTGCTTATGTATTGAGCAAGACGGGCCGGATTTGAACGGAAATTCCGCAAGTTTGCCTCAATTTCGTTTTCGCCGGGAGAAAGAAGCGTTCCCTTCTCTCTTGATTCTTTATAGCTTCTGCCACCCGCAATCTTTAAATTCTGGAGTTTGTCCGCGGTACTCAAAGCAAGGCGCGATGCCACACCTCCTCCGGCGCGCATTTTCTCGGCGGTGGCAGATTCGCTGAATTTTCTTGCCACACCGCCTGTAATTGAAGAAAGCTTGCTCCCCGCAAAACCCTGTCCCCATTTTTGGGCGGACTTGCCCCATGACACCATGGTATTTCCCCCGTGTACTCCCAGACTCACGGCTACCAAAAGCGTACCCAGAAGCAATATGATAATTATGGCGAAATTTACAATAATGCCGACAGAGTCAAAGTCTCCGCTAGTGAAAGCCGAAGCGAAGCTCGCCTCTCCCAAAAAATCTTGAAAGTTTTGCGATGAAACCGTCTTGACCACCACAAAAATAAGCGCCATATAAAACGGAGCGAAAAAGGCCTGGCTGAAAAGCTTGTTCCACCACTGATTCGCGTATTTACTGGCGTCTGGAAGCGCCATAGACACAAAAGCCAGAGGCGAAAGAAGCATTACGAGCATCAAAACCACGGCACGGATGGCGAAAAGCATAGCCGCCGCGAAAAATACGAAAGTGGCGACTAAAATGAGGATTATGCTGAAAAAACTTATAAGTATGATGTTCCACGTGTTGATGGACTTATCTTGGTCGGTCGGTTGGCTTTGAACTTGCGAAGAGGGCTCCCCCGAAACTTCCCCACCCTGCGTGTTTCCTACAGACACATTTTCAAAATTCGTTCCCGCGACGCTTACGCCTATACTTCCAGATTTGTATGAAGTTTGGAGTCTAAGCGCTCCCATAAAGGCGCTAGAAACGTTCGCGGATTCGGCGACCACGTTTCCATTTTCGTCTGTTATCTTTGAACCTATAAGGTTATAAAAATGAAGGGCGGCGATGTTTGAGGCGTCAACGACAGCTTTTGTTATAAAAAGAGAGAAATTTATCAGAAGCGCGACCAGTATGAGATTTCTAAGCATCACTTTCGTATTTATGGAGCTTAATCCCAATATGGTGCCGATAGAAATGTAAAGAAGCAAGAATATAAAAACAATATTTGCCAGGTCTCTAAAAATCGTCCATCCTATATTCACTATCGGAATACTTGTAAGAAGCTGGTTCATATTGAGCGTAAATCCTATAGTGTAGTCTAAAACAGCGCCCGCAAGCCACAATCCTATGCCGGCGATGCGAACAAAAAGAGTAAGGAAGTCCGCCACGCAACGTTCCGGATTCCAGTCTATAGGCGTTAAAGTCGCGGATATTACAAGACAGCCGGAATTGTTCACTTCTTCTTGGAGTTGCGCTCTGGCGGCAGAAACGTCCTCTCTCGCTTGCCTTTCTGATATAGGTCCTTCATAAAGAGACTCCGCGATTTGCGGGTTAAACGGCAAAACAAACGCAGATAAGACCGCCGACAGCGTCAATGTTATCACCAGTGTTCTTTGAAAAAATAATTTCATAGGGCTAATAATTCGGTATGAATGTGGTTACGATTTGCTCACCCAGCTTGTTTTGATTTTGGAAAACTTCCGCCAGTATCTTGTAATAGTACCCTCCTACCACAAATTGCGCGTCCTTCACGGTCATTAGGTAATTTATTTCCGCAGGTATGCCGTTTTGGACCACAATAGGTTCGTTTAAAGAGACAAACAAAGTTATTTCGTCGGAGATATCCTCTGAAATGTTTTTATCTGCGTCGGAAAGATTCACAAAGAAAGCGCTAAACGGACCGGCGCTAAAACTTATATTCTGGCCCGTGTTCCCGCTACTGAAGGAATTTTGCGAACGGTGCAAAGAAAGACGCAAAGTCAAGTCGTCTATGATGTCTCTAGCAGTTGAGATTTCGTAGGACATCTCCTTGTGGTCTCTA
>JAUYJM010000064.1 GCA_030689285.1 bacterium | reverse complement strand
TTATTCAGCTCGAGTCTGCGAGAGCGAATAAGTGGACAGATTCTGTAAGAATCGGGGAAACGGGAGTTTCCCCGTGGCGGACAGAGCGAGCGAAGCGAGTGTTCCCGAACGGAAGAGTTCTCAAAAAATTTTTCGCCTAATTCCCCGAAAGCAGTGCTTTCGGGGATAGGACGAAAAAATTTTATTCGGATGTGAGATTGGAGATGGGCTCTTAAAAATTTCATAATTTAGAGCGAACCGCAGATAAAAACTATTCATTCAACTTATGACCCATAAAACAAGTTGGAATTTGAGACTTTTGTACGACTCCGTCAAAGACAAGCGCATAGAAAAAGACACGAAGGAAATAGAGGAGGCATATCGCAAATTTGAACGGAAATACAAGAAATTGACCGGCAGTTTCGGTGACCCGAAAATTCTTCTCTCGGCTCTTCGGGACTGTGAAAAACTTCTTAGAAAAACTAGCAGTCCAAAACCGCTAATCTATTTTTTGTTAAGGAAAGAGATTTGCTCAAACGACTGTATTGCCGAAAGTTCCATTTCAATGCTTATGGACCGTCTGGCTAAAAGCCATAACCGTGTTATATTTTTTCGTCTGGCGCTGGGCAGACTTACAGGAGGCATTCAGTCAAAGCTGTTGAAAAATGACTCTCTCAAGCCCTACCGCTATTATTTGACTGCGCTTTGGAAAAACGCCGCGCATCAACTTTCCGAAAGCGAGGAAAGAATCTTAAATCTGTTGGAACTTCCGTCAAGCCACCTCTGGAAACAAGGTCAAGAAAAACTTCTAAACTCGCAAACAGTTGCATTTGAAGGCAAGGCCATTCCGATAAGCGAGGCGCTCAATTTGGTAAAAAGTTTGCCTGCAAAAAAACGCGCTGTTTTGCACAATAAGACTGTCGCGACGCTCAAGTCTATAAGCCACTTTGCTGAAAGCGAGCTCAACGCTCTTTATACAAAAAAGAAGGTGGAAGACAATTTGCGCGGTTTTAAAGAAAGTTTTGACAGCACGATTTTAGAATACGAAAATAATCGGCAAAGTGTTTTAGCGATGGTGGAAGCCGTCAAGGACAGTTTCGCGGTTAGCCGAAAGTTTTACAGACTAAAATCCAAAGCTCTCGGATTAAAAAAGCTCGGTTACGCGGATCGGTCCGTCTCACTCAGCGAACTTTCAAGGAAATTTACTTTAAAAGAATCGGTGGCGGTAGTCAGAGAAGGACTGTCTAGAGTTTCCTCAAAATACGCTGATATGCTAAGCAGGTTTCTTGAAAACGGGCAGATAGATGTCTTTCCTAAAATTGGCAAACACGGGGGAGCATTCTGCGCGGGTAATATAAATATGCCAACCTTCCTGCTCTTGAATCATACAGACGACATCAGGTCGGTAACCACGCTCGGACACGAAATGGGACACGCAATTCATACCGAAATGTCAAAAAGCCAGTCCGTAATTTATGAAAGCTACACGACAAGCACGGCGGAGGTGGCGAGTACTCTTTTTGAAAACTTTGTATTTGACGCCTTGCTTGAAAAATTGACGGAAAAAGAAAGAGCCATTCTTTTGCACGAACGGCTTGGTGACGCCATAAGCACTGTTTACAGGCAGGTAGCTTGTTTTGAATTTGAATACGAGCTTCATAAAAAGGTTCGGATGACCGGAAGCGTTTCAAAGGAGGAAATAGCCGCTCTTCACAATAAGCATATGTTGAGATACCTCGGAAGTTCGTTCAGTTTAAACCCGAATGACGGATATTTTTTCGTGGCATGGAGCCACTTGCGAAGGCCTTTTTACGTTTATTCATACGCTTACGGCTACCTTATAAGCCGCGTACTTTATGAAAGAGTGAAACTGGACGCGTCCTACGAAAGAAAAGTTGCCGAATTTTTGGGAGCCGGAGGCAGTGACACGCCGGAAAACATTTTTAAAAATGTCGGCATTGACACGACCGATGGCAATTTTTGGAGAGAAGGTATAAAATCCATTGAAGGAGACTTGGAATTTTTGGAGAAAGCGAAGAAACAATGATGGTGAACAAAATAAAAACTTTTTACGTGCGTAATGAGCGTCATCTAAACACGGCGGCCTTTCTTTTGGGTTTTATCTGGGACAATCTAACTCTCACCAGAGTGGACCTTCTTTACGATAATTTAGTTCTTACGTCATACCTCGTAATCGCGGGCGCGGGCATAATAATCTATAACGCCTATGACAGCGGCAGATTTCAAAACCGCTTCATATCAAAAATCTCGCCTTGGCTGTCGCTTGTGATACAGTTTGCTTTTGGCGGTCTCTTCAGCGGCTACATAATTTTTTATTCGCGGAGCGCTTCCTTGGCTTCCAGCTGGCCATTTATACTCTTCCTTTTGGCTCTTTTTTTCGGAAACGAACTCTTCAAAAGACGCTACTCCAAACTCGTGTTTCAAATAAGCATTTTTTTTATAGCGTCGTTTTCTTACGCGATTTTTTCAGTGCCTGTGCTTATAAAAAAGATGAATGCTGGCGTGTTTGTAATAAGCGGTATTTTAAGTTTACTGCTTGTTTTCGCTTTAGTAACCGTTTTAAGGAAGTTTTCCCCGGAGCGGGTAAGTAAGAGCTTCAAGCCAATGCTCTTTAGCGTGCTCGGGCTTTTCGTCCTTTTTAACGTGAGTTATTTTACAAATATCATTCCGCCGATTCCTCTGTCGCTCAAGGAAATAAACGTATTCCACGACATAAAGCGCGCGCCGGATGGCAATTATAGCGTAATGTTTGAAGAGTCTCCATGGTACATACCTTTGCAGGACATCAGCCATACGTTCAGAAGAGTCGGGTCTGAGAGGGTTTATGTTTTCAGCTCGGTTTTCGCTCCAACGGACCTTACTGTCACTCTTTATCACGAATGGTCCTATTTTGACGATAAGCAAGGCAGGTGGATAGCGATGAACAGGATACCTTTTCCAATCACTGGAGGGCAGTCCGGGGGGTACAGGGGTTACTCTTACAAGGAGCAGTTGTTTTCTGGCTATTGGCGGGTGGATGTTTTAACCGAACGAGGACAGCTTGTGGGACGCGTGCGGTTCAAGGTTACAACAGTGGAAAAATCGCCCAAACTAACGGAGGGTACGCGGTAAGTCAGTAAATAGATTAAAATCTAATGGCAATTGATAAATACAACGCTATCTGGGTTTCTCACTCTTCTATGGGAGATTATTTGAAGTGTCCTCGCTCTTATTTTCTAAAAAATGTTTATAAGGACCCTCAAACGAAAAAAAAGATAGCCATCGCAAACCCCGCCCTTTCTTTGGGGCAGGTTGTCCACCGGGTTGTGGAAAACCTAAAAAATTTCAGAGCCGAGGACAGATTTTCAAGAGATTTAGTCAAAGATTTTGAAGTCGCGTGGCAGGCGGTATCGGGAGAAAAAGGGGGCTTTATGAGCGCGAAAGAAGAAAAGGAAGCGCGAAGCAGAGGCAGGTCTATGATAGAAAGAGTTATTAAACATCCGGGACCATTGGATCAAAAAACCGTAAAGATAAAGGACGGTCAAAACGGTATGCCTCCCAACTTTGTACTATCGGAAGAAGACCAGATAATTTTGTGTGGCCGTATAGATTGGCTCCAGTATGTGGCAGAGAATGACAGTGTAAGAATTTTGGACTTCAAAACGGGAAAAAGTGATGAAAGGGAAGACTCTCTTCAGCTCCCGATATACTTGCTTCTGGTGAACGCCTTGCAGAAAAGGACCGTTAGCGGCGCGAGCTATTGGTATTTGGATAGGGAAGATAGACCGAAAGATGTGGTTCTGCCAAAAGCAGAGGAGTCGCGCGAAAAAGTTTTAAAGACTGCGAAAGAAGTCAAAAAAGCGCGAGAGATAGGAATTTTTGAATGTCCAAAAGGGAAGGGTGGTTGCTTCAACTGCGAACCTTACGAAAAAATACTTCGCGGAGATGCAAAGTTTTTGGGACAAGGCGAATATGGACAGATGATTTTTCTAGTAAATTAAAAAAAGCGGTTCCGAAAATCGGAACCGCCGGTAAGTCCAAAAACCAAAATGTCAACAGCAGAGAATCTTGTTAAAACCTAGCTCAGAAAGGAGCTGTTTTAACTGCTTCATATCAAATGGTTTTGGCAGGCAAGCATTGGCTCCCGCCGCGAATGCTTGTTTTTGCAGCTTGCTCATATGGTGAAGGTCGCCACTTATGAATACTATTTTGACAGAATACTCTCCCTCATCTTGCTCCTTCGCCCTGATATGCATCATCAAGGTGAGGCCGTCGCCTTCGTCTGGCATTCTACCGTCCACGATTGCCAAATCCGGTAGTTCTTCCTTCTTGCACCACTTTTTTGCGTCTTCAAGAGTGGATGCCTCGTTTATCTCCACTCCGGAAAACATTTGCTGGAGCATCAAGACAAGTAGTTGCCGTATCGGAAGCTCGTCTTCCGCGATAAGAACCTTCATTCTTCCTTTTCATAGCGCAAGGTTGTTAATGCCAATTTTAGGCGTCTTGCGTATTCTATAGGCAATGGTATCATACTACTGTACTTATGTCAAAGTTGAAAATAGAATCATTGATAGGCTTCAATAAGTTGCCGCATTCACCCGGCATCTACTTTTTTTATGATAAAAATCACAGACTTTTGTACGTGGGCCGCGCTACATCGCTGAAGTCCCGCGTCAATAGTTATTTTCGGGACGACCTTTACCATTCACGAGGTCCGGGAATTATAAAGATGATTGGAGAAGCTGTGAGCGTGAAGTTTAAAAAGACCGACTCCGTTCTTGAGGCAGTAATTTTGGAAGCCGATATTATTAAGAAGTTTAAGCCGCGCTACAACGTTAAAGAGAAGGACGATAAGAGCTTCAATTGTGTCGCCATCACGGATGAAAAGTTTCCTCGAATTCATTTGGCTAGACAGAAAGACCTCGCTGCCGGCAAGCTAAAATCTGAAAAAGTCCGCACAAAAATCAAGTCCGTCTTCGGCCCATTTCCCAATGGCGCCGCCCTTCGTCAGGTTATGAAAATTGTCAGAAAGATTTTTCCGTATAGAGACGGTAGATGTGCGCCAGGTCAAGGCAAACCATGCTTTAATCGTCAAATAGGACTCTGTCCGGGTGTCTGTACTCAAGAGGTTAGTGAAAAAGAGTACAAAAAAACCGTAACGCGCGTAACGCTGTTTTTCAAAGGAAAAAAGAAACAACTTACTTCTAAACTTTTAAAGGATATGGAAGCCCTCGCCAAAGTCCAAAAATTTGAAAAGGCGGGCGAAATCAAAAGGATTATTGATTCCATAAATCATATACAAGATGTGGCTCTTCTGAAGCGCGAACCGAGAGTCTTTCACGGCAAGACTCGGATTGAAGGATTTGACGCGGCTCATTTGGCTGGCTCAAATGCCGTAGGAGTGATGACCGTGGTGGAAGGCGGCGAGACGGTTTTATCCGAATATAGAAAGTTTAAGCTTAGGGAAACTCAAAAAGGAGACGACATTTCGGCGCTTGGCGAGGTTTTGGTTAGGCGATTCAGACATCCTGAATGGACATTTCCGGACCTTATTGTTGTAGACGGAGGTAAAGGTCAGTTGAATAAAGCTATGTCAATTCTCCATTCTTTAGGACTTGCCATCCCGGTCGTATCCGTGTTGAAAGACCATAAGCACAAGCCCAAACAGCTTCTTGGGGCAACTTCAAAACTGTTGGCTGAAAAAGCATCGGTCTTATTGGCAAACGCCGAAGCGCACCGCTTCGCAATCAAGTACCACAGATTGCTCGCAAGAAGTGGCCTAAAAGGATAGCGTAACTTCGCGGCTTTTGTTATAATAACTTTGAATTACGAAACTCGCTTCCGATGGATTTCTTTTCAATTTAGAGCGAGCCCCGTTAGAAACTCTGCTTCTAACGGGGCGAGGCGAAACAAAAATTATGAGACATATACAGCGTATCTGTTGAATAATTTTTGCAAAGACGTAGCCGAAATTGAAAAGAAAGACGCGGATCTGGAGTTTCGTAATTCAAAGTATAACGAAACTAATAATCCCTTAATTATGATTATAACTTATCACGGAATTCAATGCTTCAAAATTCAGTTTGGGTCTATTGTCCTTGCTTTTGACCCCATATCTCGAGCGTCCAGCTTCAAAACTCCTCCCCGCTTTGGAGCTGATTTGGCTCTAATAAGCACAAATCACCCGGACATGAACGGCACTGACCAAGTATCAAACGCGGGAAAAGAGCCGTTTGTAATACAGGGTCCCGGAGAATACGAAATTAAAGATGTCTTCATAAAGGGACTAAGTTCAAGAGGTCGTTATGGTTTGGATAAAAAAAATCCCGACTATGCGAAGTCCGGCCGTTTAAACACCATTTATTCTGTTCTGCTTGAAAATATGAATATTGTCTTTCTCGGCGCTTTGGGCGAATCAGACCTTTCGGAAAAAACCGGCGAGGCCATCGGCGAGACCGACATATTATTTCTTCCAATAGGCGGAGATGGTGTCTTGAACGCGAGCGAAGCGGCCAAGATTG
Organism: bacterium; assembly: GCA_030689285.1. GTDB lineage: Bacteria > Patescibacteriota > Minisyncoccia > Phycocordibacterales. The sequence continues at coordinate 5,348 of JAUYJM010000064.1, read as the reverse complement.
CCGTAAAGCTGGAGCCTAAAATAATAATTCCTATGAATTACGGAGAAAAAGACTCACTCAAGGCTTTTTTGAAGGAGATGGGAGAAGAAGGGGTGAAACCAACGGATAAACTTACCGTCAAAAAAAAGGATGTTGAAGGCAGAGAAGGTAGTGTTGTCCTGCTGGCGACCTAGCTGCAAACACTCGCGCCTTTCGGATGCGGCGTGAGCAGTTGTTACCGTAGAGAAATGGAACGGGAAATTCCGATTTCGCTGTTTCTCCTAATGGTCATAGAAACCATATTGTATGTTCAATTATTTATCTCGGCTGCGGCGAGAGCCGCCGGAACAACGTCATAAGAAAATCCTGATTGTCTCATCCTTAATAACAGTTTTGATAGTGCTGGTTTGGATCGTCGCATTGGGACACAAAATTGACCGATTTATGGAAGAACGGCAAACCGAGTCAATAGTCGCGAAACCATTGGGCCAACTTTCAGGTTCTATTAAGTCCGGTTTTGTTGAGCTAGTTCAAAATGTGTCAGAACTCAAAGAAAGGATGTTTTCCGGAGATTTTTTCATTGAAAATACAGGCTCCTCCACGGATAGCGAATTTTAGACGTTTGTGTGATATAATACTTATATATGATAGGCGAAGAAAACTCCCAAAAACCAAAAGACCCTCATATTGTGGAGAGAAGTATCACGTCAGAAATGCGTGACTCTTACCTTAACTACGCAATGTCGGTTATCACCTCTCGTGCTCTGCCTGATGTCCGAGACGGCCTTAAGCCCGTTCAACGCCGCATACTTTACACTATGCACGAGATGGGACTTCACGCGGGAGGAAAGACGCGAAAATCTGCCGCCGTAACAGGCGAGACAATGGCAAAATACCACCCTCATGGAGATGCCGCGATATATGACGCAATGACAAAAATGGCGCAACCGTTCACCTACCGGTATCCTTTGATAATAGGACAGGGAAACTGGGGCAGTTTGGATGGAGATTCACCGGCCGCGCCTCGCTACACGGAGGCAAAAATGTCGCGACTTTCAGGAGAGCTTTTGAAGGATATAGACAAGGAAACCGTAGATTGGAGACCAAACTATGAAGGAACCCGAAAGGAGCCTATAACTTTGCCGGCCGCCGCGCCTAATCTGCTTTTAAACGGCACTTTGGGTATTGCCGTCGGTATGGCTACAAACATTCCGCCTCATAATTTGCGAGAGTTGGCAAGCGCGACCGAACACCTTATTGAAAACCCCAAGGCCACTACTGAAGACCTCAACCAGTTCATAAAAGGACCCGATTTTCCCACTGGCGGGATTATTTTTGGAGCAAAAGATATTCAGCACGCTTATATAAACGGCAAAGGCGGAGTGTTGACGCGAGGGGTCGCTGAAATAGTGGAAAACAAGGCTGGACAGTTTCAAATAGTAATCACCTCAATACCATACAGAGTAAACAAGGCGGAGCTTATAATAAGGATTGCCGACTTGGTGCGAGAGAAAAAAATTGACGGCATAAAGGGTCTTAGAGACGAGTCTACGGAAGACATTCGTATTGTAATTGAGTTGAAGCAGGGCAGTTTTCCTGAAAAAACTTTAAATTATTTATACAAACACACCCAGCTCGAAGAGATGTTCCACTTCAATATGGTGGCTCTGGTTGGCGGAATACCTCAAACTCTGTCTTTAAAAGGCATCTTGCAGGAGTTTGTAAACCACAGAGTTTCAGTAGTCCGAAGGCGAAGCGAATTTGAGTTAAGAAGGGCGGAGGCCCGCGAGCACATATTGCTTGGACTAAAAAAAGCCTTAGACCACATTGATAGAATCATAAAACTTATAAAGGCCTCAAAGGACACTGAAACGGCTCATAAAAATTTGATGGGGGAGTTTCGTTTTTCGGACAAGCAAGCTTCGGCGATTCTAGATATGAAACTCCAGCGTTTGGCGGGACTTGAACGAAAGAAAATAGAGGACGAGCTCAAAACTGTGCAAGATTTTATAGAATATTTGAAAGACCTTCTTTCTCATCCAAAGAAAATCTTAGTCCTTATAAAAGCGGAACTTTCGGAGATTGCCGCAAAATACGGAGACGACCGTCGCACAAAGGTAGTCAAGCAGTCGGCGGGTGCTTTTTCCGAGGAGGACCTCATTCCGGACGAAGAAAGCGTGCTAGTGCTTACAAAGGGTGGTTACATAAAGCGTACCGACCCTGAAGAGTACAGAAAACAACGAAGGGGCGGAGTCGGTGTCGTGGATTTGGATACCAAAGAGGAGGATTTTGTGACTTCTTTTGTTTCCGCCACCACTCACAACGACTTACTCTTTTTTACGGATAAAGGCAAAGTCTATCAAATAAAGATGTACGAAATTCCCGAAGGCAAAAGAGCCACAAAAGGCAAATCAATAATGAATTTTTTACCGCTTGAGAGTAATGAAAATGTTACAAGCATACTTGCTATGCCGAAAGGCCTCAAAGCCGTTGATTCATTGTCGTTGCTTATGGTAACGCGAAAAGGCAATGGCAAGAAAGTTGCCGCAAAGAGCTTCCACGATGTCCGCCGAAGCGGCCTTTTAGCCATAAAACTTGGCGCGCACGATGAACTTATATCGGCCTCTTTTGTGGAGAAGGGCGACGAAGCGGTATTGGTAACGGAAAGCGCGCAATCAATACGTTTTAAAGAATCGGATGTGCGAGAAATGGGCCGAGCGGCGGCGGGGGTACGGCTTATGAAACTTGCGACGAATGACTCTGTTGTGGGCGCCGACATTGTCAGGAAAACCGACAAAAACGGCTCACTTCTTGTGGTTATGAGCAACGGCTTCGGTAAAAGGACAAAACTTTCCGAGTACAAAATCCAGAAACGCGGAGGTTCGGGAATCAAAACCGCTAAAATCACTTCAAAAACCGGCAAGCTTATCGGTTCCAAAGTGGTTGTTTCCGAAGAAGACGAAGAGATAATCGCGATTTCAAAAAAGAGCCAGGTCATAAGAGTATCTATGAACGAAATACCGACTCTTGGCCGGCAAACGCAGGGAGTTAGGATAATGAAACTTAGAGATTCCGATGTTATCGCTTCACTGACTTGCCTTTAGAATCTAGAGCATGTTTGAAAACCCTACCACTTAAATAAAGCAAGAGTACTCCTTACGGAGAAGTTTCGCGCGCCAATTTCCCAAAATTCGGTAAAAAATGGCTCATCTTCGGTCAGAGCACCTCGGTGCACTTCCCTCATCTTCACCATTTTTTCCACGAATTTTGGAAAATTGTCATCGCGATAGGGTTTTCAAACATGCTCTAAGTCTTAAAAAATAAACAATGTTTTCCACCCCTTCCGACATAGTTAAAAAGTTTGAACTGGAGCCGCATATGAAAGTGGCCGATATAGGCGCGGGTAGCGGAGAATACTCATTCGCGGCCGCAAGAATGGCGCTAAACGGCATGGTCTTTGCGGTGGATGTCCAAAAAGAACTCCTCGCTCGCATAGATTCTGAAGCCAAGGCGAAGCATCTTTCAAATATAAAAATCGTTTGGGGAAATGCCGAAGAGCGAAATGGCATTAAACTTGCGGACGGCTCTATTGACGCTTGCATCGCGGCAAACATACTGTTTCAGGTGGAAAACCGAGAGGTGTTTGCGGAAGAAATCTGTCGTATAATAAGACCGAGAGGGAAACTTTTGGTAGTGGACTGGAACAGTTCGTTTGGTGGGACAGGGCCAAAACCCCAAGACATTGTTCCAAAAACTTTGGCCAGAGAAATTTTTGAAAAGGCGGGCTTCTTTGTGGAAAGGGAGATTCCCGCGGGAGAATACCATTACGGCTTAGTTTTTCGAAAAAAGTAACACCTCATTTTTTAGAAGATTCTAAGTAAATTATCTTAAACTAACGATGTCCAGCAAAACCTTTCAAACTGTAGTATTGGCGGCGTTTGGCATTTTTATGATACTGGGAATCGGCGCTCTAGCGATTTTTCGAGGCGGTGGAGGAGAGGGGAGCGGCGTTCCTGTCGTCATTTGGGGAACTCTGCCGAGAGGCGATATGAACCTAACCATAGAGGAGGTTTTCGCGCAAAGCGATTACCAAGCGCGATATGTGGAAAAGCCGGCAGAAAGCTTTGAAAGAGACTTCGTGGAGGCCCTTGCTGTGGGTAAGGGACCGGATTTGGTATTGGTTTCGCAGGATAATTTGGTTCGTTTTTCAGACAAACTTCAGCTCATACCGTTCAATAGAATTTCAGAGCGTACATTTAAAGATTCCTACATTGAGGAAGGGGAGCTTTACCTTACCTCAACCGGTATTCGGGCCATCCCCTTTAGTATTGACCCTCTCATTATGTATTGGAATAGAAATATGTTTGCGAGTGAAGGGTTGGCTACCATCCCTTCTTCGTGGGCGGACTTCTTAACCCTTCCTGAAAAACTTACTGAAAAGGATACTTCATACAATATTACAAAGTCGGCTGTGGCGCTCGGCTCATACCAAAATGTAAATCACGCCAAGGAGATAATATCCGCCTTGATTCTGCAGACGGGAAACAAAATCGTGTCGGCAGGCGAGCGGCAGGGAGGCGGCGGTTTGGCAAGCTTTCTTGATGACCCAGCCGCCGCTTCCGCAATTTCGTTTTATACCGAATTTGCAAACCCTGTAAAACCCATATACTCATGGAATCGCGCCTTGCCTTCCTCGCAAGAATTTTTCCTTCGTGGAAACTTGGGTGTCTATTTCGGATTTGGAAGCGAAGTTGAGGACATAAGAAGAAAGAGTCCAAATCTCAACTTTGACATAGCAATGTTCCCGCAAGCTCTAAGCGGCGCCAAGGTCACTTACGGGAAAATATATGCCATTGCCATAACTCGCAGCGCCAAAAACCCTGATAGTTTTGCGGTTCTTACAGCTCTCACAAGCGCCGACGGTATAAAATCGTGGGTGGCGCGTTCGGGTCTTCCACCGATTAGACGCGACCTTCTTGCAACTCGGCCCACAGATAGTTACAACTCCGTGCTTTACAACTCCGCGCTTATTTCCCGCGGTTGGCTTGACCCTAATCCGTTATCAACAGACGTTATTTTTAAAAATATGATAGAGTCAATAACAACGGGTAAAGAAAGAGTCAGTAATGCCCTAAAGCGAGCGGACCAGGAAATCTCCGCGCTTCTGATTAGATAAGATACCTTAAATTACGAAATGGCGTTGAAGGCACACTTTGAGAGAAACCTCGGAAGCCGCGGCTGGCGGCGTACGGAGAAAATTCTTAGCAAAGAATTTTCGTGTTTCGCGAGAAGTGTGCCGAAAAAGACATTTCGTAATTCAAGGTAAGAATGAGACGGTTTTTTGAAAATTGAAGATTATTTTACCTTTT
>JAUYJM010000058.1 GCA_030689285.1 bacterium | reverse complement strand
GCACTTCAGACCCGCTTGCAGATGACAAAACCTATCGCCCCGTACTTCCAGTGGGTTGTGATTCCGCCGGACAGAGCTATCGCATTGCCGCCCTTCTTGAAACAAATCACAGTGCTTTAGAAAGCGACTTGGATGGAAGTTACATCTTTTGTCAGGATTCCAACAAGGGCTACTGCGTTGGAGTTGGAACTTGTAGCGGATGGTGAAATAAAAGTAGAAAGTGAATAATGGAAATAATGGGGACAGCCACATTGTTTTTTTTCTCTTCTCTACTTTTCTGTTCCGTCCATAAAATGAAGACGACCGTCTGCATTTTATATTTCAGGTCAGGTACCTTTTTACGGCTTACCCATTACCCCTCTTCCCTTATTAATATCAAACAACTTCTGTAAATAGTCCGCGACCGTGGCATATTTACAGAGTTGTCTTTAGAAGTAGCGAAATTTAGATGTCCAACCTCCAGAAATTCTGCCTGCAGGAGCGGTTTGCGAAAGCAAACCGCTTCTTTTCTTTATAGAGGGTCTCTTCCTAAATTCCATCGCATTCTTCACAGACAGCAAAGCTGTCGGGGAAGAATGCGGGGAGAATTTAAAAATATTTTTCTTGTCCCCATTACCAATTACGGAAGTGTGGCCAAAACCACATTGTTTAGAAGAATGTTACCCCGTCTCCGTGGTTGTGTCCTTTACGGACTGCCGTATAATAACCATATGTTTAAATTCATCCACAAAAAACATATGCAAGATAGCAATAAGGATGCCAAGATTGTCATTTACTACAACGCGTCGGATATCTTTCTCGGCTTCACTCTTTTGATTTTAGTGGTCTTTTTTATAAATGATTATCTTTCCCATAGGGTAGGGTCAAAATATTATGATGATACAGTCATAGAAGGGGAAATAAGTGATGACTTTTTAGAATATGAATACCTATATGAGTAGGATATGTTTACCCCTTACACCTGTAAACACAGGTGTAAGCTTGCGAGGCAAGCGGGGGTTTACACTGATAGAACTTTTAGTGGTGATAGCTATAATAGGCCTTTTGTCGTCGGTGGTTTTGGCGTCATTAAACAGCGCCAGAGCAAAGACGCGGGATGCGAAGAGGATTTCTGAAATTCGGGAGATTCAAAAAGCGTTGGAGTTGTATTATGACGACCACGGATATTATCCTTTTACCTCCTGGGTCGGCAGTCACCAAACCGCATGGGAGACGGGCGCCCTCGGCACGGCGCTGGAGCCGTATCTTCCCACGATGCCTGTGGATCCGGTGAACAGCAGTAACATATCTCCCGGCTATGCGTTCAACGGTAATTACAACTATTCGTATTATTCAGCTGGCTATCGCGCTCCGGGACAAACTAATCAACAGTGGTACCAGATAGTTTTTCGCTTGGAAGATACATCTAACCCTATACAAAACACTGGTGATGTAATCAAGTGCAACGGTCAGACATCTCATTACGACGAATCTATAGGAATTGTCGTGCTTGGCGGATCCTGTGTCCAATAGACATATAACAATAAAGTGGAAGTAGTGGAGCAAGAACCACTTTAAACCCCTCTCAAACCAGACCCTAGAAGTAGCAAAGAAATAGCAAGGACCGTCCTTGCTATCGGTTAGGTAATGAATTCTTAGAAGATGAATATATGTATAATTAGATGATGTTTATGAATAATAAAAAAGGTTTCACCTTGATAGAACTCCTAGTAGTCATCTCCATAATAGGCCTGCTGTCATCTGTGGTTTTGGCGTCATTGAATAGCGCGAGAGAAAAGGCAAGGGATGCGAAGAGGATTTCTGAAATTCGGGAGATTCAAAAAGCGTTGGAGTTGTATTATGACGACCGCGGGTATTATCCTTTTACCTCCTGGGTCGGCAGTCACCAAACCGCATGGGAGACGGGCGCCCTCGGCACGGCGCTGGAGCCGTATCTTCCCACGATGCCTGTGGATCCGGTGAACAGCAGTGACATATCTACCGGCTATGCGACCAGCGGTAATTACAACTATTCATATTATTCAGAAGGCTTTCGCGCTCCGGGACAGACAAATCAACAGTGGTATATGATCGTGTATCGCTTTGAAGATGTCAGCAATCCGGCGCAGGCATTCGATGGGGTCAAGTCATGTGGTCTGAAAACTAACGAACTGCCTTATGTGATTTTCCATTACGATAGGGGCAAGAACGGCATCATGACAGTCGGTGGCAGTTGTCCGTAGGTATAATGGGGATAAATTAATTTGGGTGTCCAACCTCCATAAATTTCGGGAAAAATGTGGTGTAATGCGCTAAGTCATTTTAAACAAGCTCAATACGCCACTCGCATGACGCATTGAAAACGGCTCTGTTGAGGCGTAAAACGAAGTAGCCACGGTTTACCTATTCCCCAGCTTCCCTTGTTAAACAACTTCTGCAAATAGTTCGCGGTCGCGGACTGTTTGTAGAAGCGTCTTAAGCTCACCAGTTCCAACAGTCGTCCCGTTCTGGTCACTATAAACTGGCATTTTTTGACAGGAGGAATAGAAAGTGTATCTTTAAGGGTAGATGAAAGCAAAATTTAATATAAGGGTCAAGGTGTGGATTCAATACAGCCCTCATTCAGGTGACGCGTGGGCAAACGGTCTTACGGCCACTGCGATGGTGTGGGCTCAATATTTTTTTTCGCGCCGAGTCTTTCGTCTGTTTTCGGACGGACGTCTGATTTTGGGTGGTGAAAAAAACCTGAAAACGGTAGTATTTAGGGTTTCCATGGAATCGAAAAACATACATGCTGTGCGGATTTTGGCTCCAGAACTTCTTGTTTCTAGGGACCCGCCGGAGAAGGTGCCGAACGTCGCGGCCTGTCTTGAGATAAAGAAGGAATCCAACCAGAAATACGGGCGACGTCTACCGGGTGAAGATTTCTTGATTCTGGACACACAAGAAAGGTGCTTGCGTTTTAAAGAGTTGACGCGCGGGGAAAATCCGGCTACGATGGCCGTGTCCGCTAGTTGAATTGAGCAAGTTTCCCTTAACAAGGCCCTTCGGGGCCTTTATGTTTGTCTGTTTTTAAATCCATGTTAATCTGTTTAGATATTTACGGCGTTTAAGTTCATATCCGCATTGTCAATTACTTCTTCATATGAAATTTAATAAAACAATTTTATCAAACGGCCTTCGGCTTATCACGGTCCCCATGAAGGACAACCCCACTGTAACCGTGATGGTTCTCGTGGAGGCCGGCTCTAAATACGAGAGCAAAGATATAAGCGGTATCTCGCATTTTTTGGAGCATATGTACTTTAAGGGTACGAAAAAACGCCCCAAATCTTTGGATATTGCCTACGAGCTGGACAGTATCGGAGCTGACTATAATGCTTTCACCGGACAGGAATTCACGGGTTATTTTGCCAAATCCGATTATAGACACTCTGAAAAGATATTGGACGTGGTTTCAGATATTTACCTTAATCAGACGTTACCTGAGGCGGAAATTGAAAAAGAAAAGGGTGTAATCGTAGAAGAGATAAGAATGTATCAGGATTTGCCGCAAAGACACGTACAAGACTTGTTTACAGAGCTTCTCTATGGCGACCAACCGGCCGGGTGGAACATAGCGGGAACGGTGGAAACCGTGCGAGCGGTAAATAGAGAAAAGCTCGCGGATTACAGGAACAGAAATTATGTTTCTGGCGCTACTGTGGTTGTGGTGGCGGGGAACTTTGACGAAAAACATCTGACATCACAAATAGAGGCTTGTTTTGGCGATATGAATTCCGGAGAGAAGCACAGAAAGACCAAAGTGGAAGAAAGACAAAACACTCCCGCGGTGTTCTGCAGAGGCAAGACTACTGACCAGAGTCATTTTGTTCTGGGAGTCAGAAGTTTTGATATTTATGACGAAAGAAACACAACACTTGCTGTCTTAAGCTCGGTCCTTGGGGGCGGTATGAGTTCTCGTCTATTTCAAAAGTTAAGAGAAGAAATGGGAGTTGGATATTACGTCCGCGCGGGTTCGGATTCTTTTACTGACCATGGAAATTTTGCCGTCTCTGCCGGAGTGGAACATAAGCGATTGGTTGAATCGGTGGAAGCGGTGCTTGAGGAGTTTAGGAAAATCCGCGATAAAAAAATAGATGATAAGGAACTCCGGAAAGCGAAAGACAGTTTGACAGGCAGTATGTATCTTTCCCTTGAATCATCCGACCATATCGCGGACTACTATGGGTTCAAGGAAGTTCTTAGAAAAGACCTTGTGTCGCCGAAAGAGAGGGCGGAAAAGATAAGCGGAATAACCGCCGAAGATATACAAGCGGTAGCTAAGGACATTTTTAAGGATGATAGGCTCAACTTCGCTTGTATCGGACCGTCCGAAGATGGGGGTGAAGAGGTCAGAAAAGTACTGCGTTTATAAAGGGACTGTTGCCGAATATCCATTTGGCCGATTTCCCCAAAATTCGGCTGCGGCTTGTTTCAAATTTTTGGCCAATACTTCCAGCATTAAGCCATAAATTTGAAACTTCGCCTCGCGCTAATTTTGGAAAAATCACCTCAAAAGCCTATTCGGCAACAGTCCCAGCAGGAGATTTTTTAGATTTGAGAGCGATTCGCTGTCTGCGACTGCCGTGTTATTATATTGTTATGCGAGAACCCAGTAACATAAACATAACCATAACATCAGGGACTGTTGTAAAGGCAATACTGCTCACAGTTCTTGCGATAGTTTTATATCTCATAGCGGATATCGTGTTGGTGGTTCTGGTGGCCGTGGTCATCGCTTCCGCGGTTGAGCCCGCTACCAGATTTATAATGCGTTATGGAATTGCCAGGCCATTGGCGGTTCTTTTTATATATATATCGGCCGCCCTTGTTTTTGCCGGAATATTTTATTCTTTCATACCGACTCTTTTGAGAGAAACTTCAAATATCGTCGCCTCGGTTCCGGAATACGTGGATTACGTTTCCAATTCAGGCGCCTCGGAAGAGCTGAATCTTGAAGAGCGGAGGGATTTGGTGCAAGGGGTAACCGATGGGATTATAAGGTCAAAAGAGGCGGCAAGAGAGATTTACGGCGCATCCTCGTTTAGAAATACGATTGTAGGCATACGACAGGTTTTAGGAAGCGTTTCGGACAGCTTTATCCAAACCGTCAGTCTTGTCTTTGGCGGTGTTTTAAGTTTTATCCTCATCGTAGTCCTGTCATTTTATTTGGCTGTGCAAGAAGACGGCATAGGGAAATTTTTAAGAATAATTACGCCTAGAAAAAATGAGGATTATATTATAAATCTGTGGAGAAGAACCCAGCTTAAAATCGGGTACTGGATGCAGGGTCAGTTTTTGCTTGCGATTTTGGTGGGAGTTTTAGTCTATCTTGGGTTGACAATTCTTGGAGTGAGAAACGCTTTGTTTCTGGCTTTTGTCGCGGCTGTATTTGAAATTATCCCGCTTTTCGGGCCAATACTCTCGGCCATACCAGCGGTTGCTATCGCCTATTTTGACAGCGGATTAACTTTCGGACTTTTGGTGGTCGGGCTTTATGTCATAATTCAGCAGTTTGAAAATCATCTGATATATCCTTATGTCGTCAAGAAAATTGTCGGAGTGCCGCCTATTATGGTAATACTTGCCATTGTTGTCGGAGCTAAATTAGCTGGATTTTTGGGCATCATTTTGTCGGTACCTTTGGCGGCGGTACTTATGGAGTACTTGGATGATTTGGAAAAAAATAAATCTAATACCATCTCCAAGCAACCTTCTCACTCAAATCCTTGAAATGGTGAAATCATTGATTTTACTTTGCCACTCTGTTAGAGTTTTTTCATGCTACAAAAGAACACTTTTTACATTACTGTCCCGATTTTTTATCCTAACGCGAATTTGCATTTGGGACACGCCTACACCACCACTCTGGCGGATGTTTTGGCGCGGTACAGCCGTCTGTCGGGGAAAGAGACCTACTTTTTGACCGGCTCTGACGAGAAAGCGGAAAAGGTGGCAAAGGCGGCCAAGAAAGCGGCAAAAGAGACAAAGGAATATTTAGAAGAGATTTCCGAAAATTTCAAACGCCTTTTTGCCGATTTGGATATTTCTTATGACCAGTTTATAAGGACATCCGACCAAAAGGCGCATTGGCCGGGAGCGGTGGAGTTTTGGAAAAAACTTGCCGCGGCCGGAGATATTGAAAAACGCTCTTATGAAGGTTTGTACTGCGTGGGGCATGAGGCGTTTGTTATGGAAAAGGACTTAATTGACGGAAAATGTCCCGACCATAACGAAGAGCCGCAAGTTGTCAAAGAAGAAAATTATTTTTTCAAGCTTTCAAAATATACTCTGAAAATCAAGGAAAAAATAGAAAGCGGCGAACTT
>JAUYJM010000055.1 GCA_030689285.1 bacterium | reverse complement strand
GAGTTTCCCCGTGGCGGACAGAGCGAGCGAAGCGAGTGTTCCCGAACGGAAGAGTTCTCAAAAAATTTTTCGCCTAATACCCCGTCAGCCTTGCTGCGGGGATAGGACGAAAAAATTTTATTTCTGCTGAAATTTTCCTCGTCCTCGCGCGGAGTCGTGCTCGCAAGTTCCGAAAATCATGCCGTCAGGGGGTAGGAAGCGTATTATAAAGGTCTCCAGCCGAAGCGAATATTCGGCTGGAGACCTTTTGTTTGTATAACTATCTAATATGCGGACGCAAACAAAATTTGTTTTATAGGTTCCGGAGTTGTAGACTTAGGGCATGCTTGACCCGGAACTCAAAAAATATATAGAATTGCTCTCTACTCTTACGCCAATACCGAATTTTGAAGACGTGCGCGCGGTTCTTTTAAATGCCGGCTGGGACAAGGAAAATATTGAAGACGCTTTGTATTATCTGTCAAAACTGCTACGTCATAAAAGAAAATTACGTTTTGACGGCTCTAAGAACCCCATGGCGGCATTTGACCGTTACGAACCGATTTCATCAAGCTCTGCGAGTGCCGTTGAAGCGGACGAAAGTCCCGATGGGAAAAAAAATTCTACGCTCGCGGGGAAGCCAAAGCGCCCAAACAAGACGCAAAACGCCAAAAAAAAGATTTTGTACGCGGCTTTTTTTGCGCTCTTTTTATCTGTCGTTGTTTTTGCCGCGTATTTTTGGAGAATAGGCCCGTTTGGCAAAGCCCCTCTCAGCGGTGAAGAGTTGGTAGAAAACTTGAGCGATTATGTTTCTTCCAAATCTTTTGAGTATGAGATACATTTTAAGATTCAAGCAAGACCGATAGACGCGGAAATTCTGCCGGAAATCGCGAAAGACACAAAGCTGGATAAATTTTTACTGCTTGGAAATTCGTGGCAAGAGTTGCCGCAGAACGTAAACGTTTCCATAGATATTGAAGGCACTTACGACAAAAAATCCAAAGCGGTATTGAGCGAAACGATAAACACGACCACGATCTGGGGAGAGAATCTTAGGGTTTTCGAAGCTAATCTGACGCAGTCTGATGAGGGAGTGACTTTTGTACAAGTTGAAAAGTTTCCGGCAAGCATTTTACGCGCGGAGCCTTTTTTCGGAGAGTGGATAAGACTGCCGGAAGACAGCCGTTTTTATGTCGGCTATGGTGGTCAAATACAGGAAATCTTGAATCTCGTTTCAAACACTCCGCTTACAAATTTCCACGAATTTTCAGGAAGCTTTTTGGATGCCGCCAACAGGACCAAGATAGCTTCTCCGGTTCAGGTTTCTTCCGCTAAAAAGTTTTTCGGGGGAGGAACTTTTGAATATGAAGTGAAAGTAGACGAACAAAAATCGGCCGAATTTTACAGATTTTTTGTTGAAGAGTTTGAGTCAAGACAGAAAAATATAGACGGACTCAAATGGAACAACGAAATGTCCGTATATCTCTCCTCTACTTTATTCAAGCTTTCATTGGCTCAAATTCTTGACAGAGGCGACTTTAAAATAATCTTATCCGGCAGAAGAGGGGTTCCATTTCAAATAAAATATTCATATTCTGTACGGCCGCCGCTTAATTTGATGGTGTGGTATGGAAAAGAAATATACGGGCAGATAACGGTTATGATAAAAGAGAGGTCCGACCAGGAGATATCATTACCGACAAACTCCATATCCCTATTTGAAGCGATGGCTCGTTCTAGCGATTCTTCTCTTGCCGAGGTCAAAGCTTCTCAACAAGTTCGGCAGGTAAACGCCATTCGCGATGCCATTTCGTCATATATCAAAGAATACGGAAGACTCCCTAACTCCTTGCAGGAAATAACGGCAGTGAAAGACTCAAAACTATCACAAATACCTTATGACGTATATTCGGGTGAACCGTACGACTTTACCGTCGTGGGAGGGGATTATGAACTTAGGTTTGAACTAAGACTTGAGGAAAATCATTCAAAAGACTCGTCTAAGGTTTCAAAAGTTGATTTTGAAGTGGATGGCGAGGTGTTTAGGATAATGAATGGTCTAAATGTGGCGTGGAGCTATTCAATCTCAAAATAATTATGCTACACTTATAGTTGACGATTAAAAGTTTAAGACTATGTTTTGTTATGTTTGAACAATTTTTTACGGCATCATTTTGGGATTATTCAGTGTTGAGCAACACTTTGCGGGACTATGTAATAGGAACTTTGCTGTTTCTTGTCTTATTTTTGGTATTCAGGATTTTTAACAACGCGGTTTTAGGCCGTTTCCGAAAAGCGGCCGAAGCAACCAAAAATACCATAGACGACTTAGCCGTTTCCGTAATTGAAAGTCTAAAGCCGCCTTTTTACGCTCTCCTGGCTCTGTACTTAGCGCTCAAGGCTATTTATATCGCTCCAATTTTTGAAAAAATAATTTCAGCGGCACTTATTGTCTGGGTAGTGTATCAGGCGGTCATAGCGGCTGAAATCGTGCTTTTCCATTTTATAAAATCGCGTTTTCCGGACGAAGCGGGAGCCAAGTCCGCGGGAAGTCTTCTGACTTTTATTATTCGTCTGGTTATGTGGTCGGTCGGAGCTCTGCTTGTACTTTCCAACATTGGAGTAAATATAACCTCTCTTATAGCGGGACTTGGTATCGGAGGCGTGGCTATAGCTCTGGCTCTTCAGAATATATTGGGAGACTTGTTCAGCGCTTTCGCCATTCACTTGGATAAGCCGTTCGTGGTCGGCGATTTTATAATTGTCGGAGATAAACTCGGCGTGGTCAAAAAAATAGGCATAAAAACCACCAGAATACAGGCACTTCAAGGCGAAGAATTGATTTTGACAAACAAGGAACTGACTTCTGCGCCGATTCAAAACTTTAAACAGATGCACAAGAGGCGCGTACCGTTTACTTTTGGAGTGGTTTACGAAACGACGATTGAAGGGTTAAAAAAGATACCGTCGGGTATAAAAGAAATCATTTCTTCTATGCAGAGCGTTGATTTTGACCGCGCCCATTTTAAAGGTTTCGGCGAATCCTCTCTTGATTTTGAGATAGTGTATTATCTAAACAGTGCCGACTACAATATATATATGGATACGCAACAGGAAATAAATCTAAAAATAATGGAATTTTTCAAAAGGGAAAAAATTGTTTTCGCTTATCCGACTCGCACGCTCTATACGATAAATTCAAAAAAACCGCAATAGGGCGATATCTCTATTTGGGTATAATTTTCACTTTCCATTTCTCGCGCTTCTTCCTGCGCTTTAAAAAATTTTAATTTGACAAACTGTGAATTACGAAATGTCTTTTTCGGCGAGGTCTTCGCGGCGCACGGAGATTTTTTACTAAAAATCTCCTCTCTCCGGCGCCGGCCGCGCCTCAAAAGGCCCTCTCAAACCTCGCCTCAACACCATTTCGTAATTCAAGGTGACAAATTAAAATTTTTTA
>JAUYJM010000051.1 GCA_030689285.1 bacterium | reverse complement strand
TCGGGAGTGATGGTGCCCATCTGTCCCGACTCCTATGTCCAACCGGTATGTAGTTATATAAACAACACAAACAACCCGCTTGTGATAAGAACAATTGCCACCAGTTTATGCAATATATGGCCGGATCTGAAAACTTCCTTCACGTATTTCGGCCGCTTTCTGCCGAGAGCGCCGACTATAATAAACAAAAATATAAACTGCAGTCCTAAAAGAGCGTTGACTACCGAAACATCACCAAGATTTATCGCCCAAAGGATCATAAGAAAGACTATGCTTGAAAGAATTTTATTGCCGACAACCAAAGAGACAGTTTTGCCGGTGGCTTTAAGAGCGCTCTTAAACACGCCTGCAAAAACCGGTGGATACAAAAGAAGTAGAACCGCGCCCAGCACGTTGCCCATCCTAGACCAAAAAAAGGCGTCTAAAAAACCTGCCTTGGTAAACATCAATTTTATGCATAAAGAGGATATGGCAAAAAGAATTCCCGAGAACAGAATGAATGCAAACGCCTTTCCGGTAAAACGAATATGAGCCACAAAAAGCATCCCGACAATTAAAAGAATTATGCCTAATATGAAGTGGGTCGGAAGAGGGGTTCCAAAAATGTTTGTGGCGAGCGAAAAAGTGGCAAGCGCGGTTATAGCGCCAAGCATCGGGGCCACGTCTGTCGCGTCCGCCATTTTAAGCGAAGAATACAGAAAAATAAGCGCTCCTATGTATGAAAACGCGACGACGATGGAGAGCGCGGCCACTTCAATGCTAGGTAAAGAAATTATACCGAATGGCCAGAGGACTATCGGAAAAATAGAAAGCGCGCCGACATAAAAAGCGTACACGGCCGGACGAGGTATTTCGGGCGACATCACAAGATATTTGTCCACAAGGACAACCATCGCCTGAAAAAACTGCGCGACCAAAACAATTAAAATCCAGATTTCCACGCCTATAATTATATACTGTTTTTTAAAATTCTTACGTTTTCCACTGTGTATATTTTAGATAGGCTCTAAGAGTTTTCTTGAATCAGCTTTTTGTAAACAAGCGCCGAGGGACGTATTTTGCGTTCCATAGTCTTGTAATTCACTTCAACAAGGCCAAATCTAGGTCCAAACCCTTCATCCCATTCAAAATTGTCAATCAAAGACCAGTGGAAATAGCCGCGCACTGAAACACCATCCTCCATCGCCCTTTTCAGTTCTTCTATATGAGTTCTTAAAAATTCCGCTCTCTTTACATCCGCCTTGTCAGCCAGACCGTTTTCAAAAACGTAGACTGGTTTTTGATAAAACTTAACTTCTCGCAGTACCGAGTAAAGTCCTTTCGGATGTATAGCCCAACCCATATCGCTCGTTTCGCATTTTTCTTTGCCTCCGGATTTTCTATAAAAGTAGTAATTTATCCCGACAAAGTCCTGATAGTCAAAAATTTTATCCAGAAACCGCCTATTCCAAAACCAGCGCAAGAAAATGGTCTTCAAAAAATTCAGTGGATTTGCGTTTGATTCAAAATCAATATTATTTTTAGCAATTCCGACTTGCGCTTCCGGAAACATTCCCTTGATAGCGGTGAAAGCCAGCTTGTGCGCCTCCTCCAACCTGCTCAATATTTTAAAAAAATTTAAAAAACTCTTCTCAAGCGGTGGCCACTTTCCTTTCAAAAATCCGTTTGAAGCAAAGACGAGCGGCTCGTTTATAGTTATAAAAAATTTGACTTCGCCGCCCAATACGGAAACTACTTTTCGCGCGTACCTGCAAAAAACCTCCGCGGAGTCTTTTCTTTTAAATCCTCCTGTTTTTGAAAACCATAGAGGCAAAGTGAAGTGCCAAATGGTTACAAACGGTTCAATACCTCGCTCTTTGAGAGCTTTCGCAACAGTCAAATATCTCTCCAGCTCCTTCTCGTCAAACCTTCCCTCTTCCGGCTCAACCAAGGACCACTCTATTGAAAACCTATGAGCATTGTGTCCGAGCTCTCTTGCGATATCAAAGTCATGCTGAAAAAAAGAGCGATGGTCGGCCGCTCTGCCCGCGAGAGGTAAAAGTCCTGTTCTTCCCGCGGCCGCCCAGTCATTTGCTTCAACACCGCCCTCCACTTGATACGCGGAAGTCGCCGCCCCCCAAAAAAAGTCTTTATAAAGCATTTTACTGAAAAGTTTTAATTATAAACGCATTCACATTTTACAACTCAAGCGTCTCTACAAACGGCACTTCTGCCTAAGCGCCGCAAGGTCTTCCTCTGTAAGTCTTACGTTTTCTAAATCCTGCGCGTCCATAAGGTAGTACATCACCGACTCCGTATTTGACAAATGCCGGAGTTCAAGAGCGTGCCCAAGCTCATGAGCAAGAACCAATACAAGATGTTCTGGAGCGTCAAATTGATATATGCTTATGCTTTTTCCGTCATAATCTCCCTGGTTAAATTGTCTGGGGCTTCCAAAGACGCTCGTATAAGTAACCGCGTTCTCGTTGTGTCTTTTAGCCAGAATGCTTCCTTGCATCCCAAGTCTGTTGACCTCAAGAACCAACTTGTTTAGCTCTATTCGTTTCTCGTCCAAAAAAGCTGCGTCTTCAGAAAGCCTTCTTTGCTTGTCCGTGAGTTCTTCGTAGACACCCTTCGGCGCGCCACCTTTCTCGTTCCAACCATCCACCTCGCTGTTGTAAGTAGTAAGTTTTGTCCTAAAATCCTTCTCCAAAATGCCATACTCGGAAACAGCCGACTGGTATCCTGACAACAAAGTCTGTCTTTCCAAAGACACTTCTTGAATACGGCCCTCTATGTTCTCAAGCTCGTAACGAAACTTTTTTTCCTCTATGGTCTGTCTCTGCCGTTCGTCAAATATCAAGTTAACCGTAAATTTTGCTCCCCCTTCAAGCTCAAACAGATTTTTGTTTAGGGGTGTTTCCCATACTTTTTCGGCTTGCTCCAGATAGACAATGAATTCTTCGCGTGTCAGCCCAAAGCGAGTGTCAAAGTTACCCAAACTGTATTGCAAAGTTTTTTCGCATACAGTCGGACCCACCACCTTAAGCTGAAAAAGCAGAAAATAGACGCTCCCAGCCGCAAAAATCAAAGCAAAAAGTGTGGATAAAATTTTTCCCATATCTCTAATTTATTCGGTCAAGTTGTCATACACCTTTGCCGCCTCGGCTCCTATAAGCACGGTGAAACTCATATAATAGGCCCATACCAAAAATACAAGAAGAAGCGCCGCCGCGCCAAAAATGGAAAAAGATTGTTTGGCTACTTCCAGATAGAAAGTGAACAAGCCATTGACTATTGTTGAAAAAAGCGCGCTAGTAATTCCTCCCACAAAAGCGCTCTTCCAGTAGATGGTTGTCCCGGAAGACATATGATATATTACCGCGAACAATACCCCCGACAAAACAAAACCAATAGTAAAGTTTACCGTGTGAAAGAGGCTTTCTCTGGCAGACCCGAAAATGGATTCATATATAAACGAGCTTCCCACCATCACCAACATAAAAATAGTTATAAAAATTATGACGGCGGCCATTAAAACTACGGAGAATATCTGGCCGTAGACGGTACGTTTTATCAATTGTCTTTTTTTTATCCTATATTCAAAAATTTGGAAGAAGCAGTGGCGCAAATGATTAAAAAATCTGAAGAGACCGAAAAAAACCACAAAAACCGCGATTGCACTTGAAATCAAGTTGAACTTTGAATAAAAAACATCTGTGGAGGACAGATTTGATATGAAAGGCGCGACTTCTGTCCCAAACCTGCCCATCGCGAAAGTTTCAAAACTCACTTTCACCGCGTCAGAACCTATAAAAATGCCGCCGAGATACCAGACAAGCAAAAGTATTGGAAAGAGAGCAAATAAAAAATAAAATGCCAGAGCCGCCGCTTGACTCGGAAGCTTATCAAAAGAGGCCGCCTTCCCCAATTCTTTTACAAACTCTTTTGCGTTCATAAAATCTATGCTAATATGATACCATATTTATGATGAACGTTACGCGAACCTAAATATGTGAATCTGATTTTAACATTGACTTGAAATCGGCCAAACTTTTTGAACTCTCGTAACTAATACCGATAAATGCCGATTTATTAATTAGCTCGGAACTTACACAATATGAAAAACGTAACAATATACTCAACTCCTTCCTGCCATTTTTGTCACGAGGCTAAAGAATTTTTTAAAGAAAACAAGGTGTCTTTTACCGACTATGATGTCGCGAGCGATATGGAAAAACGCAAGGAAATGGTAGATAGGAGCGGCCAGATGGGCGTACCTGTCATATTTATCGGGGACGAGATGATAGTCGGTTTTGACGAGCAAAAGATAAAGGCAGCATTGGGAATATAACACTATCTAACCGCAAAATAGAGGAATTATTCGGAAAAGAGATGACCTAGATGCCGAGCGGTGGCATAGAGAAGCTCCGGAAAGGACAGGACTTCATGATAAAAAAGGTGTTTATTCTCAAATTCCAAGACGGTCGGTTCGGTCGACTGCGCTAACAGTCCGTTTTTTCCGCCCAAATTCTCCAGTCCACCCAAGAAAAATGCCACGGCGACTGTCGCGAACAAAATACTGATTGTAAAGTTAAAAAAGGTTGTACTGCTTCTTTGCATTTGATTTTACGCTTACATCACCTAAAAAATCTTGACTCTTGAGTTACGGCTTACGGGCTTTTTTCACAAGATATTTCTCCAATACCAAAACGTCCATTTCGGTACGGAGAAACGTGTCTATGGCATCTTCTGGCGTCTCCACAATTGGCTCACCCGCCAAGTTGAATGAAGTATCCAAAAGAAGAGGGGTTCCGGTCTCTGCTCTTAACGCCGCAATAAGGTCGTAGTACCTGCCGTTATAAGCTTTAGTTACGGTTTGTATTCTGCACGTGCCGTCAATATGAACAACGGAAGGTATGAGACTGCGTTTTTCCTCTCTAACCGGCGCCGCCAAAAGCATAAAAGGACTCTCATCCGGAATATCAAACCATTCACTTACATTTTCCAACAGCACTGAAGCGGCGAAAGGTCTCCACGGCTCTCTGTGTTTAACTCTGTTGTTTACAATATCTTTCATATCCTTCTGCCTGCCATCGCAAAGTATGGAGCGATTACCCAAAGCTCTCGGGCCGTATTCCGAACCGCCGTAAAACCAGCCGACAATCTCTCCATTGGCAATTCTTCTGGCGGCTTCTATGGCGATGTCTTCTCGTTTTTCTACCTCTATCTTGTCTTTATACTTTTTTATGGCGGCTTCAATTTCTGCGTCGCCATAAATGCGCCCGAGAGACGCGCTTGTCATAGTCCATCTGCGCGGCCTTTCCAAAATGTTATGCAATCCGTATAAAGCGGCGCCTAATGGAATACCCGCGTCAGAGGAGGCCGGCTGAATAAAGACTTTTTGAAATCCGACATCCGTGTAAAATTTAGTGTTTGCGTCAATATTTAAGCCCACGCCTCCCGCCACGCACAGATTTTGTGAACCGGTAATGTTTTTCAGCTTCAAAGCCAAGCGGCCTACCACCATTTCAAGCACTTTCTGCGCGGCATAAGCGACAGACGAGTAATATTTATCCGGTAGACTCTCCTTGCCTCTAGGCGGACGGAGGAATTTAAGGGGAGGAAAGATGTTCGGCTCGCTAAACATTTCATTTGAATAAATTTTAAGAACGCGAAAAATCAAATGCCGAAAAATTCGCCTGACTTTCATACGTACGAGACTATATGCGACGAAAAGTTTTTGCCCAAAAGTTCTCGAAACGGCAGAAGCTCGTTCTATGACAGAGCGTTTTGGATAGACAGTTCTGGAGTTGCAAAGCACAGTCCCCTCTTTTTCCGTAAACCACATTTGCGGCGGCATAATTTTCAAAAACGAGTCGTCTCCATAAGGAGCGAGTCCCATCGTCTTGCCTTCATTGTATTTTCCCAAATTTAAGTAAGCAGTGATGTCGGAGTAAAGTTTTCCTATTCCTTGAGTATAAGGGCAAGATTTGCCATCGCGCAGATGCAAAGTTTTTTGAATCTGATGAAGTTTGTTTCCCGCCCCTCTGTAAAGAGTTTCCGTTTCAATGGCGGCCATTCCTAAATGCGTGCGATAAACTTCCCCCGCCCCATCGCAGACAAGCACCGCCGCCTCTTCAAAAGGCGAGCAGAAAAAAGCCGAAGCGGCGTGAGCATCCTGATGATTTACGATTTCAATGCGGGCTTTCGGAAATTTGCGCGGTGATTTTTCCAAGAAAATGTCCTTTATCGGCACTCGCCAACGAGCGCTCACTTGCTCCAAGATAATGAGCCCTATGTCCTCGGGCGCTAAAGAAAGAGCGTCTAGGCAGTAGTCAATGGCCAATTTTGGAAAAGCTTCCACGGCATGCTTTTCTCTGGACAGTCGCTCTTCAGAAATGGCTACAACTTTCACACCAGAATCCGAGTCTGAAATTACGCAAGCGCCGGTAACATGGCCTCTGATTTTTAATCCCAGTACGTTCATACTATTTTAAAATAATCTTTTCTATTACAATCGGGGAAAGCGGAATGTCTGTGGGGCCTTTAGGCGACATGCTTATATTATTGGCGACGTCCATATTGGATGTCACCTTGCCAAAAACCGTATGTTTACCGTCTAACCATGGAGTCTGGGCGGTTGTTACGATAAAAAATTGGCTACCATTTGTATCGGGACCGCTGTTTGCCATCGCCACAGTACCCCTGACGATTTTTACGTCATTTATTTCATCCGGGAAAGTGTAGCCGGGTCCGCCCGTGCCCCAAAGAATTTTTTTATTGTCGTCCTTTGACAGGGGGTCGCCTCCTTGAATCATAAAGTCCGGAATGACGCGATGAAATTTCGTGCCGTCATAAAACCCTTCTCTGGCAAGCTTTATAAAATTCTCCACGGTCTTGGGCGCCTTGTCCCTTAAAAATTCCACGGAAATAGTTCCGCTGGTTGTAACAATATCCGCCACCGTCACGTCTTCTATTTTCATTTTTTTTACTTCTTTAAAATCGCTATTCGTTGATAAAACATAATGATTTTTGACCAAAGCATCGGCTATCGCCCCTGCCCTATTTGCCACATAAAACACACCTGCCGTGACCAAAGTTAGGCAGAGTAGCGCGATGGCTGAAACATCTCGCGACAGACGTTTGTTTATGTCCACTCCAAAAACTACCATTGGTGCTTTCATAACCGATTTATATGACTATTAACTAACTCGTCTTTCGTCTGGAAATAACTTTTTTTATCGTTCTGGCGCCTCTCTTAAACCTAGCTATTTTTCTGCCTTTGTTTCGGCGAAGTTCTTTCAAGACCTCATCTCTCACTTCGTCAATCGCTAAAAACAAATTCGCCTTCTCCGATTCGGCGCGCAGATTGGCGCCCTTCATATTAAGATTTATCTCGGCCCGAAAAATATTTCCGGACTGATGGCGGCTGGTAGTGCGTCCAAGTTCAATATCTAGAATCACGGTCGGGTCGTCTGGAGAGATAAGTTTGGAAAATGACTGTAGTTTTTTATCAAGATATTCTCTAATCTCCGATGTAAGTTTTACATTTGTGGCCTTGATGTTGGTTTTAAACATTTAGCCATTATAGCAAAAAACCAGTCAGAGTCCAAGAAGGATTTAGTGTCAGACATTCTTATCCGGTATGCTCACGATTTTTAATGGACTGTGATGGCCACTTACTATTCTCACCGGCCCATCGCCCGCTTTAAGGTTAAAATAATCTCGCACAATTTCCAAAACTCTGCGGTTTGCCATATTCCTCTCCGGTTTTTCTTTCACTGCTATCACGAAGCTGTTTTGCCCGTCTTTTTTTATGCTTTCTTTTTTTGTGGAAGTAACGATGTGAAGCTTTATATACATAAAATATGATTTAGGATTTAGGAAATAAGCAAATTCACCTAATTTCTTCTTCGACAAGCTCAGAACAAGATAATTCATCTAATTCACCTAATAAAAAAACCAGAAGAGACTGAGGGGAGATTTAGGATTTAGAAAATAAGAATTAAGATTAAAAAGTCTGTGCTTTCTTTAAAAATAAGCGCGCAAGGCGGATATCCAAATAGGAAAATTTACCGCCAAGCATTGCTTTTACAGGCGCCAAATTGTAACCGCCTGTTTTCTCAAAACTTCTTTCAAAAGCCGAAGTTATCTTCAATAGTTTCTCCTTCGGCAATTCGTTTCTAATGCAACTTACGTCCACACTAAAATCCTCCGAGCTTATCTTTTCAATATGAGAAATAATCGTCTCTTTGGTAAACCCCCTTCTTTCCGCCATTTCGCCAAGCGACATTTTTTCAAGGAGAAGTTTTTTAGTTTCATCAAACGTGGATACTTTTATCGTCTTTTTGTTCGCCCTGCCTCCCACCTTGCCCAAAAATTCCCTTTGCGCCAAAATTTTTTCCTTTTCGCCTATTTCACCAAACTCATACGCGGCTCTGGCGGAAGATTTAAAGAACTCACCGTCCACGGCTAAAACCTCCTCATTTATTTCAAGCGCGACTTCATTTAGTCCAAGCAATGTAAGTCCGAGAAACGACCTTACTCTTGAAAGCGCCACGTAACCCATACCTTTTTCAAACGACTTTGAAAGGTCTGTTTTCACAGCGTCCATAGTCATACCCTGGCTTTTGTGCACCGTTATTGCCCATGCAAGCCGAAGCGGCAATTGCTCCACTTCGGCTTTAATACGACCGTCTTCCTCCACCATCCAGCTGGCTTTTTCCACTGAAATTCTGTGTCCCAAAGCCGTTTCCACCGTCGCGCCGTAAGCGCTAGCGGAAGTCACCGTGCCTAGCGTGCCGTTTACGTAACCAGCGTCAAAATTGTTTTTTACAAACATCACTCTGGCTCCGACTTTCAACTTCAAAATTTCAGGCGCGAGGCATGATTTTTTCAAGGTGGCCACAAGATAAGGGTTGCCGCTTGCGGACATTTTGTACTCAAAACACCTATCTCCAATCTTTGAAAGCTCTTTTTCGTTTTCTCTGTCCACGTCCACATTGTGGGTATAGAGCATCGTTTGAATTACGCCTTCTTTTCGCGGAGCTTTTAATCTTTCCTCAAGATGCTTTCTGGCCTCGGTCTTTCCGCGTCCCGCGCGAATTGCGTTTAAAACTTTCAGGAAAATATCGTCATCTTGCCTATACTGCTCGCCGAGATAAAGCGTGGTGAAATTTCCTTCTTGCCAACTCTTCGCTCTGTAAGCAAAAAAGGGTTCTTCCTCCCCTCTCCCTCTTATTGGAGGAAGCTGAAAAAAATCACCACAAAGCACCACTTGTATTCCACCAAAAGGAACGTCATTTCTTTTGAAAGCGCGCAATATCATATCTACCATATCAAGCCGAAAGTGATGAAGCATTGATATTTCGTCTATTACAAGCACGGACGCCTTCTCCATTCTTTTCCAAAGATACTGCTTGCCCTCCAAGTCTTCCAAGATTTCTTTGGATAAAAAATCCCGTATTCCCATACCTGTCCACGAGTGTATCGTTACGCCGCCCAAGTGAGTGGCGGCAATTCCGGTAGAAGCGGTAACTCCCACAGAAACTTCGTTTTTTTTAAGATATTCAATGTACTTGTTTAAAAGATGAGTTTTACCGCTTCCGGCGGGGCCTGTTATATAACAATTTCGTCCGGTTTTTAGGATTTCTAAAGCTTCGTTTTGAGTCATAAATTATGGACATTATCTCTGGCATTAAAAGTCTACCATATAAATCAATCCCTATCTTACTGTGAATTACGAAATGTCTTTTTTGGCGAGTCTTTTTGGCGCACGGAGATTTTTTACTAAAAATCTCCTCTCTCGGGCGAGAGCCGCGCCTCAAAAGGCCCTCTCAAACCTCGCCTCAACACCATTTCGTAATTCAAGGTATCTTAAAAACCTATTTCCAATTAGGGGCGACTATGCAAAATTTATGCTATTATTTATTTTAGGACTTACGCGTGTACCTCCCAATTCTCCCTTTTGTACTCGCCTCGCTCGGAGCCGCTTCGGCGTAGCGCGGGAAGGGAGTACCCGAGTCGGCGAGCCCCGTTAGAAACTTCGTTTCTAACGGGGCGAGGGGGATGGATTTTTTCTCCCATGCTCCCCTGCCAGAGGGGTGAGGAAGCGAACACTTGGAGCTT
>JAUYJM010000038.1 GCA_030689285.1 bacterium | reverse complement strand
GGCTCTCATTTGCTTGAAGAGTTCGGCAAAGACGGCGGCTATAAACTTTTTTCTTTTGATAAGACCTCGCCTGAATTTGAGAGGAAGGGTGTGGAAGAAATACGAGAGGATTTTTCTGACTTTTCTAAAACTCTTGAAACTTTTCAAAAAATACGACCAGATATTATGGTGCATTTAGGCGCTTTGCCATCTGTGCAGATGTCGGTAAAAGAGCCAGTAAAAACTTATGACGTAAACATAAAAGGGACTTATAATGTGCTTGAAGCCGCGCGTCTTTGTGGCGCGCGGCGTTTCGTTTTTTCCTCTTCGGCGGCCGTTTATGGTTATACGGCGGAGGAGCATTCAGGGGAGCCGCTTAAAGAAAACTTGCCACTTCGTCCGAAAAATCCGTATGGCCTTGCGAAGAAAATGGGAGAAGAAATGCTCGCTCTTTGGTCGGGGAATAAATTTTGGCAGGGCATAGACACGGTGTCCCTTCGTTTTTTCAATGTGTTCGGGCCTAGGCAAAAAAGAGACAGCGCATATGCCACTGCCATCGAAAGATTTCTGTATCAATGGAAAAACAATGAACCTCTAACCATCGTACCGCCCGGAACGCAAAAACGCGATATGGTCTATGTGAAGGATTTGGTTAAAGCCGTAAAAGCGGCCGCTCTTTCTCCTAAAGAATTTCAAGGAATGGCGATAAATATAGGCAGTGGTAAAAATTATTCTATTCTGGAAATTGCCGATGTTATTGGAGGCAAAAACTATCCGCGGGTGGAGATTGAGCCGCGGCCGGGGGACGTAAAAGAAGTTTTGGCGGATACTTCCCTCGCTCGCGATATGCTGAAATGGCAGGCGGAAACAGAATTTGAAGCGGGAATAGAACAAGTAAAAAAATATGTTAAAGACAGCAAATTATAATTTTATGAACAAAAAAGTTTTAGCCACCATAACTGCCCGAGGAGGTTCAAAAAGAATACTGAAAAAGAGTATTGTGTCGCTTTTAGGCAAGCCCTCAATGGTTTGGGTTATAGAAGCTCTTAAAAAATCCAAAATGGTAAATCGCGTCATAGTGGATACCGACAGCGAGGAAATGGCGGAAGTTGGAAGGCGCGCCGGAGCTGAAATTCCATTTATCCGTCCCGCTCATCTGGCGGAAGATAATACAGGCCATCTTCCAGTTTTGAAATATGAGCTTGAGTTTTTAAAAGAAAAAGAGGAGTATGTGCCGGATGCCGTTGTTTTAATACAGCCCACTTCACCTTTGGTTTCATCTGAAGAAATTGATGCTTGCGTCAATCTGTTTTTTTCGGAAGATTTAGACTCCGTTGAATCTGTGTTTGAGGTACCGACTCATTTTCATCCGTACGCTCAACGTATAATAAATAAAGACGGATACACTGAATTTCTTTTTGCAGAGGAACAAAAGCTATGGAAAAAAACGGGGCAGAAACCAAAAACTTACACTATTGCGAATGTTTACTGTTTTAAGCCGTCCAATCTTGAAAAGTTCGGCGCTATTCAAGGAGAAAAAAGTAAGTCAATAATTGTGCACCAAAGTCAAGCCGTAGATATAGACGAACCATTTGATGTGAGCGTTGCCGAAGCGATAAAAAAATCTTCCTTGTCCGCGTAAGCGAAAAGGAAGATTGTGTGGCATTTAGGTTAGGATTAAGACAGAACTTCCACAGTCCTTAACATCTTAGCCACAAAGTATTTACTGAGAATTCGCGATACCCCTGTGGGGTCGTGTCCATAAAGACGCAAACAATCGTTTATCTGGGCTTTTTGCGCATCTGTGTGGAAAAACCGCATACGCCGCGTTTCTGCTCCAAAAGTTCCTCCATTTAAAAAATTGTAATGGAAAGTATCTTCCAGAACATACGAGGTGTTTAAAAACATATTCTTTTTGAGAAGGCAGTATCTTTCCAATTCTTTCAGATACGATGACGTCTCTGAAGCGGAAAGTAAGAGTCTTGCTTGAGAAAACGCATGGCGGACAATATCGTCTACGGCATTCATAAAACATTCCGCCTTGAAACGGTATATCATATTACTGCCGTGCTTTCCCTTAGCGTACTCGGTGATTGCTTCATTGCGTTTGGCCGCCGCCTTGACTTCTTCTTCAGTCTCGTACAGTTCTTCGGTGGTTTCGTCGCGAAACCGGCTGAAGATGACGTTTAGTTTACGAGGAAAGAGATTTTTCCAGTCAGCGAAGATTGACAATATGAAATCCGAAGTCCGTACGTTTTTGGAATTTAGAAACGCAAAGAGTTCGGCAAGTATACTGTCGTTGTAGAAAACTTCTATCGCCAAGTGAAAAGTCCGCATTTCCAGGTAGTCTTCAAATGAAAGGTCTTTCGTAGCTTTGCAGATTTCTTCAATTTCCACGCTCACAATAGGTTCCTCGTCCCCAAAGGGATAGATTCCAAAGCACTGCGACATAACTCTAAAACCAGTCCTCATCTGAAACTTTTCCCGTGTTGTCGCTGAAGACATTTCAACGCCCATAAGCATCATTAGCGGGTAATTTCTTATGAGTTGGAACCCTGCATCCAGAAGAATTTGGTTTGTCTCAGTGTGACTCTTTACCGTATCTCCCGGCATGGCAAGGATGGATTCTGAATACACATTGCTTCCAAGCTCACGGGCCTGTTTCGCAAGATCCATAAGTTCTGCCGCGTTAATGTTTTTTCTCCTGATGTTAGTAAGAACTTCATCAGATAGCGATTGTACCGCTCCGGAAAGACGCAATGCTCCGTGCACATTTTTGGCCACTCGCAACACTCTTTCTTTTTGATTTTTGCCTGTTGCCACATGGATGTATTCCGGCCAACCAAATTCCGCCTGCACTCGCGCTATTACTTTGCCTATTTCCTCATCTTCCGGATACATTCCGAAATTTGAGTCCACAATATGGAGGTCGTGGATAGTACTGTCCTTATGAAGAGCGATGTAGCGAAGTTCATCTTCCAGAGTTTCCGCGGAGCGGCGATTCACTTTGTTGTAGTATTTCAGTCCTTCCACGCAAAATGTGCAGGTGAATGGACAGCCTCGGTTGCATTGAATCATCGGTACGATGTTTGGCTCAAAAAACTCATCTAAAATTCCCGTAAGATACGGTGATGGGATTTCGTCCAAATTTTTCACTCGCTCCGCTGGCGGAGGGGTTACAGCTTCGCTTCCGCGCAAGAAATGGCAGCCGGGCAGGTTTTCCTGCTTGGCATTTTCGGCGTCAAAACCGTTTTGAAGAAGGATTTTAAGAAGTTCGGTAAAGCCCACTTCTCCTTCTTTGTAAATATAAAAGTCCACAAGAGGGTATTTGCGCAAAAATGCCGCTTGCTCTTCGTGACCTGTGGGGTAGTTCGGCCCCCCAAAAACTATTACGGTGTTTGGTTTTCGTCTCTTTATTCTTTCCGCAACACTGTATGACAAATCCAAGTTCCACATATAGTTGCTAAAAGCCACTATAGGCGGAATGTCTTCCAATAAAGCAGAGAGTAACTTGTTTGGATATTTGAAGATTCTGAAATCAAATCGGTTGAAATAGCAGTCCGCGAGGGCTCTTTTAGCGTAGCTTACAAGGCACGCTACAGGATAGGGCATACAGTTTAAAGCCACAGTTTTGAACGTGTGCGTCAGGTCGCAAATGAATACGGGCGTTTGCATAAGTTTCCTTTTTGTTAAAGTTCTATTCTTCGGCCATTATTGCACAAATACTAAAAGCTACAAAGCAAGTCCACGGTATTTGACGCGAGACATCTGTTGTGATATAAATTTGGTATGAGAGAGATTTTAGTAAATCCAAAAATCAAACTCGGCTCACGATATGTCGGCAAAGAGGAGCCGGTCTATATTATCGCCGAGGGTGGTCTCACTAACTGGGGCAATTTGGAATTGGCAAAAAAACAAGCGGATGTTTCTATGGCGGCGGGCGCGGATTGCGTAAAATTTCAAGCCCAGACTACGGAAGAACTCGCTTCAGCCAAAGTGGACCCCTTCTGGTACAAGCGTCTTAAATATAAAGAACTATCTCACAAAGAGCTCACGGAGCTTTGGCGATATGTAAGCGTCAGAAACATTGATTGCGGCATTACGGCGCATACGGATGTGGATTTAGATTTCTTAGATAAAAAATTAAATGTGCCGTTTTTTAAAGTCGGCTCTGGAGAGTCTGTAAATTACGATTTTTTAAAAAATGTCGGACGAAGAAAAAAACCGGTGGTGATGTCTCTTGGGCTTCATTTGACGGATGACGAAATTTTAAAGTCGGTAAAGGTTTTAAAAGATTCAGGTGCCTTGGGGGTGGCGATTCTTCATTGCAGTACGGTTTACCCGACACCTCCGAAAATTTCGGACCTCGGGGCGATAGAACGCCTTCAAAAACTTTTGCCGGACTGCGTCATAGGTTACTCCGACCACTCTGTCGGCTGGCATCTTCCTTTGGCGGCAGTCGCTTTGGGCGCAAAAATAATAGAAAAACATATTTCTTTTGATAAAAAAGACAAGCGTTCGCTGGACTGTCCTGGTTCTTGCGAGCCAGATGACTTAAAGGAAATGGTCGCTCAAATCAGGGATGTGGAGGCCGCCTTAAAACAGCCGGGCAATGAAAGGGAAGAGGCGGTAAAAAATGCCCGCAAATGGGCAAGGCAAAGCATCGTAGCTCGCCTAAATATCCCTAAAGGAAAAATGCTCACAAAAGAAATGATTGCTTTCAAGCGTCCCGGCGCGGGACTCTCTCCGGATGAAGCTCATAAAATAGTAGGCAAAAAAGCCACGCGGGCCATTGAGGCGGATACTCTCGTGACTTTAAAAGACGTAAAATAAGCGCCAGACGAAAGCTAGCACTCTAGTTGACTTGATTGTGCGCCTAACTTCTTCTTCTTCTTCTTCTTCTTCACCTCTTCTCATTGAAGAAAATTGCGAGGTAGGAAGGACAGAGAATTAAGTCAGACGCGTAGAAATTTTATTGTACGATGCTGATAAAAATCACTTGATTAATCAAGTGATTTTTCCTTGACTAGATGGCGCATAAGTGTTAGACTCTCTTCCAGAAAAGCAAGCAAAACGCTTGTGTAAAGTTCAATACAAACAAAAAGAAAGGCTTCAGAATGACTACTCGAAATATTGAGAAATTGCTCAAGGATGAAGACGCGGCTTACAGTGAAGTCCAAGAGTTGCGAAAAGTTTTTTCTAACTTCGGCTGTCTAATGGACAATGTCTCGGTCAAATCCAAAGCAGGAGCGCTGGAAAGAGCCGTAAGTGTTTTACAGTCATTTTTCGGTAAACTGGATTGGAGGACTAGATTTCAGTCAATGGATGCCGGGCATGGTATCGGACATTTGACGCGTGACTATGTAAACGCCTTGATGCTTTTCAGCAAACTGGAGACTCGTCCTAAAGACATATTCATCGGATTTTTGGGCGGGGTGCTCCATGATGTCGGTTGTGCTTTAGTCCACCGCTTTGAGGAGTCTCACCGAGTGGTTCGCCATGCCGAAGCGGCGGCGCTTTTCTTGAAAGAAACGCTGTATGATGTCGGTCTAAACGAGGCCGAAACGCTTCTCGTCTCTTATTCGGTAGCGGCGCACACCCATTATCTGCGCGAATCGGAAGTGAAATGCTCTGATGGCGTAACGCGAAAAGTTCGTCCTTATGATGATATTGCGCATTTCGGTCCTTTGTGGCCGGTATGGTATACCCGATGGGTGGATCGGCTGGATTGCAACGGCCCGTGTTTTATACCGCGGCATTATCTAACGCTTACTGATGATCACAAAGATTTTGCCGGGGAAGATGTTGGGTTTGTGCAGTTTAAGTTTGCCGACCAAATGAGGCCGCTTCTTCGTCCGAAGGAAGAGCAAAACAACCCGCCGCAGACAATGCTTGAGCACGCAAAAATGTTTGCCGAGAGCCAGTCTAACGACTCGCCCTACGGCAAATATGATTTCGGAAGAATGATAGAATTGCGTTCCGAGTTCAGGGAAATCCTTGAGCATATCATATATAAGGTGAAAAACCCCAGACAATCAGAGGGAGAAGACAGGCAGTGGCACATTCAAAGATTTACAAACTTTTTGTCTGACACTGTTGAGCCTAGCTGTTCTGGTGAAAGAGCTGCGGCAAACCTTGAGATACAGTTTAAAAAGCTGCCGGCGGTAAACCAAGACGCCTGGTTTTCTGGTTTTGAGACTGTCATCACAGATTACACACTTTGGTTTTTGCGGTGTCAAGTGGTTCTAGACCAAATACCCCCAAATTGGCTAACCCTTCCCGGAGTTACCAATGACCTTAGGGATTTCATATCAGGGAGTTCAGAACCCAGATAAGGTTCTGGTGTAATACCCCCCGCAAACGGCAAAGCCGTTTGCGGGGTTTTCTTTTTTTATATACACTACTACCCATGGATATAAGACTATCTCCAAGTATTAATTTTGGGAAAATGCCCATCGCCAACGCTTTTTTAACGCCGGAAGAATTTGAAAAGGAATTTTTTTATGATATGGTGGTCGGCTATGATAAAAATACAGATGCCATCGGTCTTGTAAATAAAGTGCCGCCCGAGATGATGTTCCATGACCATTACGCTTTTTTTTCCTCCACTTCAAAAGGTATGCAGTCGCATTTTGCAGGCACAGCGAGTAGACTCCTGCCTTTTGCCGGAAAAGGAATAGTGGTGGAAATCGGCTCAAACGACGGCATAATGCTTTCTGCTTGGAAAAATTTAGGTGTAAGAGCCATAGGAGTGGAGCCGTCAAAAAATGTTGCCGATATGTCTCGCGGGCTAGGGCATGAAGTCATAAGCGAATTTACAAGCGCGCGGGTGGCGGACGATATCCTCTCGCGCGGAAAAGTTTCTGTGGTTTTTGGCGCCAATGTCTCCTGCCACATTGAAGATATCGTCTCTTACGCGGATTTTATCGCGAAGCTCATTGGTAAAGAAGGCGTCTTTGTCTTTGAAGACCCGTATTTTTTGGATATCGTGGAAAAAACCTCTTACGACCAAGTTTACGATGAACATGTGTGGTATTTTACCGTAGCTTTTATAAACAAGCTTTTTGAGCCCTACGGTCTTTACGTTTTTGACGCGGAGCACATACCTGTTCACGGCGGAGAGCTTAGAATGTTTGTGGGCCATAAAGATAAATTTCAAAAACGTCCGGAGGTTGCAAAGTGGCAGGCAAAGGAAACCGATTTGGAAGGAAAGCTGGAAACCCTTAAGGCCAACATACAAAAATCAAAACAGGAACTCGTGGGACTTCTAGAAGATTTAAAAAAACAAGGCAAAAAACTCTGCGGTTTCGGCGCAAGTTCAAAAGGTGTGATTGTCTGCAATTTTTGCAATATCGGCCCCGACCTTATCCCTTTTATCACCGACAACACTCCGGCGAAACAGGGCAAGTTTTACCCTGGAGTTCATATTCCCATTTTGCCTCAAGAAAAGTTTACGAACGAAAATACTGACTTTGCCATGCTTTTCGCATGGAACCATCTGCCGGAAATCCAAAAATACTTTTCGTGGTTTGAAAAGGCGGGCGGAAAGTGGATAACGCACGTGCCAAACCCACGTATTATATGAAAATTAAAAACCCGCAAAAAGAAAAAATCACTATGTCTGACCCGTGGATTACTTCCCACGAGCGAAAAGTTGTGAATGAAATGATGCGAAGCGGCTGGGACAATTACGCCTATGTTGAAAAGTTTGAGTCAGTTTTTGCAAAGTGGCATGGCAGAAAATACGCCCTGATGACTCCAAACTGCACGCAGGCCATACATCTTATTCTGCTTTCGCTCGGCATCAAAAAGGGAGACGAAGTGCTTTTGCCGGACTGCACTTGGACCGGCACTTCAGCGCCCGTAACATACACAAAAGCCACGCCAGTTTTTTGCGACATAGAAAATGACACTTGGTGTCTTGACGCATCGTCCGTGGAGAAAAGAATTACAGAAAACACCAAAGCGGTTATAGCCGTGGACTTGTACGGCAATATGCCAAAAATGGAAAAACTTTTAGCCGTCTGTCGGAAGCGAAAAATACCGCTTATTGAAGACGCGGCCGAAGCGCTGGGTTCAAAGTACAAGGGCAAGAGAGCGGGAAGTTTTGGCATAGCTTCTGTGTTTAGCTTTCACAGGACAAAAACTTTAACCACGGGCGAAGGCGGTATGCTCATCTTAGATAACAAGAAGCTGTATGACAGAGCCAAATTCTTAAGAGACCACGGCAGAGACGCAAAACGTTCATACTTTGTGCTTGAAGCCGCTCCAAAATACATGCCTTCAAATCTTCAGGCCGCTTTGGGTCTTGCCCAATTTGACCGCGTGGAAGAACTGGTGAAGAGAAAAAGATATATTTTACATCTTTATAAAAAGTTTCTGGGGGATATTTCGGATATAACTTTGAATATGGAGACAAAAGATGTTTACAACGGAGCATGGGCGCCGTCTTTGATTTTCGGCAAAACTTCAGGGCTAACCGGAAAAGCGGCCATGGAATTTCTTAAGAAAAAGGGATTTCCCACAAGGCCATTTTTTTACCCACTTTCTTCTATGCCCGCTTACGAAAAGTACAAAACCGGTAGCGCGAAGTTAAACCCCGTGGCTTACTCTTTGTCTCATAGAGGCATTACTTTACCCGCTTCTTTCAGTCTTTCAGAATCTGCCATAAAAAGATATTCAGACGCTATCAAGGAAATTTTAAAATTTCATTAGTATGAAACAGCTTAAAAAGAAACCTGTTGTGGGTATTTGCGCCGCAAACAAAGTCGGTTTTGAAGCTGTTTCTTTCGCTTTTTCTCAAAAGAAAGCCATTTCATTTTTGGCGACGTGCGACAAAGACGATTCGGGATATGAACCGAAAATCGCTAATCTTGCGAAACGGCATAAGGCGCGTTTTTTCAGAAAGATAAATACGCAAAATGAAGGGTTTTTAAAATTCCTGCGAAAATCAGAAGCCGATTTGGCTATTTTGGCTTGGTGGCCCAGTATTGTAAAAAAAGAGGCCATTGATTCTCTCAAGGTGGGATTTTTGAATATGCATCCGTCTCTTTTGCCATATGGCAGAGGCAAGCACCCGTATTATTGGACGATTACAGAAAAGACTCCTTTCGGCGCCACTCTGCATCTTATAGATGAAGGGGTGGACACGGGGCCGGTCGTTTTTCAAAAAGAAATCCCGGTATCGTTTGAAGACACCGGAGAGAGCTTGTATAAAAAAGGGTGCGAAGAGATACTAAATCTTTTCAAGAAAAATTACGGAAAGATAATGAGTTTAAATTTTAAGGCGAGGCCTCAAGACAAAACCAAAGCCACTTTTCATCTGGCAAAAAATCTTGCTTCGCACTCTCACATAATTATGGAAAAAAACTATATGGCGGCAGACATTATCAACATAATTCGCGGCCGCACTTTTCTTTCCGGTGATTCTTCCTCTGTCACCGTGGGAGGAAAAGAATACCGTCTCAAGCTTATAATTGAAAAAATCTGAATTTATGTATAATAAAGAAGAAAATCTCAAGCACTGGATGTCTGTCGTTGAATGGGTATATAAAAACCCGAGCAAAGATTCTAAACCGCAAGCTATTTTTGTTCATGCTTGGCCCGACCTTCTTCTCAAAACACTGAAATTTGTCGCGGAGATTTACGAAGAGCTTGAAGAGAAGCCTTTAATCATACTCAATTCCATAGACTATTTCGGCTCGTCCCCTTCCGGTTTTGAATATTGCAGAGAGGCGTTGACCGAGAGATTTAAGATACCAGCAGGTTCTATAAAAGCCATACCTCCCGCCAAACAGACTTTGGAGGAAGCCAGAGGTTTTATAAAAGTAGCAAAAGACGAGTCAATTGCCCGCGCCATAATGACAAGCACGCCACAGCATTTACTTAGAGCTTTTCTCACGGACCTCGCCGTTTTAGCAAAAGAAAAACCGGATTTAAAGCTTTATCCCGCGGTTATTTCAAAAGACAGTTACAGCTGGTTCGGTTCATACAAAGCAAAGTCTCTCTTTGGAGGAGAAGATGAAAAAGCCATTAGACTTGGCCGTTTTGCTTCAGAAATAATTCGGATATTAAATTATCAAAATAAGATGGCGCAAGGAGAAGGGGATTATATGGTGGCGGACATTGAAGACGCTGTTAGTTATATAAAAAAATTACAGCTATGAAAAATAAAAAGACTTCAGCTTCAAGTAAAACGCCCAAAGTTCTGGTCATAGGCGATGGAGGCACTTTGGAAAAGGAAATTCGCAAAATTGAAAAAAGTTTTTTCTTTTTAACTGAAAAGGAAGGTAAAAAGTTGTCCGGAGACAAGGTAAAGGATGTCTTAGAAAAACATGGTCCAATCGCTGTCCTTTTTTTGGGAATGCAAAAAGAATTTCAAAACGACAAGCCGAGTAAAACAAATGATGTCATAAAAAATGAAGTGGAAGGAATTCTCCACTTTTCAATACTATGCGCTAAGAAAGGCATTCGCCTTGTTTATTGTTCTTCAGACTGTCTGTATGAAGGTTTAGGCCCTCATAGGGAAAAGGAGCCCATAAGAGCCACATCCTTGTTTGGAAAGCTGAAGATTGCCGGAGAACACATTGTCGCGTCAATATCCGATAAGCACTTGATTTTAAGACTGTCTTTTTGGGAAAATCCTTACGGTAAGACTACCGTTTCAGACAGATTTTACACGTCAAAACTCTACGAGGACGAAATCGCCCCAATTATAGTAAAAGCGGTTTTTGGGAGAAGTGTTGGCGTTATGAATATCGGAGGTCCAAGAGGTACGCTTGCCGATTTTGCCAGAAGAACAAAGCCGGACGTGAAAGTTATGGATGGCCCGCATAGCGGCCAGATAGACGACAGTTTTGATATTACTAAAATGAGAGTTGAGCTTAAAATAGAAAATCCACTGACTTTGCTAAAACATGGCCACTTTGCCAAAAAAAACAGTTAACGTGCCGTTTGCGGACCTGTCTTATCCGACAGGCGCGGTAAAAAAAACGTACATAGCTGCAGTCAAGAAATTTTTAGACGGCGGCAATTTTATTCTTTCAAAAGAGGTTGAAGAATTTGAAAAAAAGTGGGCAAAATATTGCGGCGCGGATTTTGCGCTGGGACTTTCGTCCGGCGGGGATGCTATCTACGTGGCCCTTAAAATTTTAGATGTAGGCAAAGGAGACGAAGTAATCACGCAAGGCAACGCTTATAACGCTACCGTAACCGCCATTATGCGTACCGGCGCTAAACCTCGTTTCGCTGACATAGACCCTGAAACTTTGACCATCAATCCGGAGAAAATCCTGCCGCTTATAAACGAAAAAACCAAAGTGATTTTACCGGTGCACCTTTACGGCTTGGTGGCGGATATGGAACGCATTTCTAAAATCGCCGAGCAAAACAAACTTTTTATCGTGGAGGATTGCGCTCAAGCTCATGGCGCTAAAAGAGAAGGCAAGAAAGCCGGAATATGGAGCGAGATTGCGGCGTGGAGCTTTTATCCGACTAAAAACCTGGGAGCTTTCGGCGAGGCCGGAGCCATCACCACAAAAAGCGAAAAATACTTTCAAAGAGGAGTAGCCCTTAGAAATCTCGGCCAAGAAGGTAAAAACAATCATAAATATTTCGGATTTAATATGCGCTTGGACGGGCTTGAAGCGATCGCTCTTTCTTTAAAGCTTCCGTTTCTCAATGATTGGACAGAGAAGCGAATTGAAGCCGCGGAATTTTATGACGAGCTTATAGACGAAGTTTTTGACGGCGAAGTCGCGGCGCCACCCAAAATTTCCAGCGCAAAACATATTTATCACCTATACGCGATAACATTGAAAAAGGGGCTAGACCGAAATTTAATACAAAAAAACCTTTCAAAACAAGCGGTCCAAACGGCAGTACACTACCCTGTCCCAGTATATAAACAGCCGTTCTTTGCCGAAAAAACGGACAAATGTCCGATAACGGAAGATCTGTGTTCAAGGATTCTTTCTTTGCCGATATTTTTCGGCATTACAAGAAAACAGCAAAAATATGTCGTAGAGTCTTTGAGGAATTCTATACCGATAATATGAAAGTTTTATTCATCACCCAATTTAGCGAAAAGGGCGGTTCAAGCCGCATACATATAATCCAATTTTTCCCATTCTTGGAAAAGGAAGGAGTAAAATTTCGTCATACGCATATATATCCGGATGTCTGTTTTGACGTTCAGATGGGAGTAAGACAAACATCCCCTGCGGGAAAAATTTTTAATTTGCTTTTTTTCGGCATAGTCGGAGTTTTTAAAAAAATATTTGTCAGTCTCACGGCTTCAAAGTTTGACGCGGTTGTCATTCAAAAAGAAACTTTCCCGAAAATTTTATTTTGGCTTTTACACGCTGTCAATCCAAACATAATCTACGAAATTGACGATGCGATTTTTGAGATAAATCCGTATCATAAAGGGGGGGCCATAAAAAACGCGCTTCTTCGCTACCAGGCCTTTCTTTGTAAAAATATGCTTAAAAAATCCGCCTACGTGTTGGCGGAAAACCAGTATTTGGCGCGTGAAGCGAGAAAGTACAACGAAAAAGTCTCGGTATTTACCGTTTCAATAGACACGGATATTTTTCATCCGGTCGGAAAAAAGCTGTATGGAAGCGAAGTTGTCATTGGGTGGGTGGGCAGTCCGTCAACCTCTCATATGCTCGCCGGTTTATTAGACGCGTTTACGATTCTTAAATCCAAATGCTCCGGCTGGAAACTGGTTTCTGTCGGAGCAAGTCCGGACTTTGATATGCCTGGGATTTTGCTTGAAAAGAGGCAGTGGACGGCTGAACTTTCCGTGAAAAACTTGCAATCTTTTGACATAGGGCTTATGCCTCTTGATGATTCGCCTTTTACTCGCGGGCGGCTTGGCGGCAAGATGATACAATATATGGCTGTCGGTATTCCTACGGTTGCCCAAAACGTCGGTCTAAACCCCACCATTGTAAAAGACGGCCAAAACGGGTTTTTAGTGTCTGATAAGAACGACTGGGCGGAAAAGCTCGCCCTTTTGGTAAGAAATCCGGAAATGAGGCAGGTCCTAGGTCAAAAAGCTCGGGAAATTTGTCTTAAAGAGTTTTCAATAAGCTCCAGATTTGAAGTTTTGTTGAGGACTTTAAAAAGATTTTCAAAAAAATGAATTGCCCTGTCTGTTTAAAAAATAGTTACAAAACAGTCTGCCGAGGCGCCACTGACGTTTGGTTTAAAGATTCGCCAAAGTTTGACTATATACAGTGCTTGTCTTGCGGTCTTGTAAGCCAACATCCGCAAATTTCTAAAAAGGACTTACCTCTGCATTACGGCGATTTTTACGAACCTTATACGAAAGGTTCGGCGTTGAAAAGAGCCATCAAGATGCTAGTTTTTTGGAAAGAGAAGAACGCGGTTTTAAAAACCGTAAGACCTGGCTCTAGAATACTTGAGATAGGATGCGGTCGGGGAGAATTTTTGAAATCGTTATCGCGCGCGGGTTTTAAATGTTTTGGTTTGGAGATGGGCGAGGAGGCCGCTTCATCGGCTCGCAAAGAGACTCTAAATATCTTTACAGGTTCCGTAGATTCTTTTAAATTCACGAAAATGGGGGGCTTTGATTTGATAATTATGCGTTTTGTCTTAGAACATCTCTGGAATCCCGCGGAGACGCTTTTGAAACTAAGGAAGCTTCTTTTTCCGGGCGGCAAGATAATGATAAGCGTGCCGAATTTTGACTCGTTTGAGAGGCGATTTTTTGGAAAATTTTGGTCGGGATACGACGCGCCGCGGCACCTTTTTGTCTTTGACCCAAAGGTAATGCGGATTTTGGCCGATAAGTGCGGACTCTCTCTTGTAAGTTTGTCTTATTCTATTGTTCCAAACGACTGGATTTCAGGTTTGAAGAGGTGGGTTACTGGTTCAAGTTTCAGTTTTTTGAGTTCTTTTTTCACTATTTACAATCCTTTTTTAATGGCGATTTTTACGCCTTTGTGTTTTTTGCAAAAAACCGTTGGCAAGAGCTCTCGTATACGATGTGTACTGGCGCTTTGGGACGCAAGCTCTGAAGTTGTCAAGTTTTGCGACCTTTGTAAAAAAGAAAGGGAAGTCAGAAGACTTTGGAGCGCGCCGGATAAGTTTACCGATAAGGGAGAATTCAGTCTTGTCGCGTGCAAAACTTGCGGGCTTGCCTTCGTTCTAAATCCTCCGAGTGAAAACATGGAGAACTTTTACCTAGAGGACTACCCTTCATTTGTGCCGTCCAAAGGATTCCATAAGACTATAAAGAATTGCCTGCTTCGCAGAGAAGTGAAGCTTTTTCGGAATTTGGGACTTAAAACGGGAAGCAAAATCTTAGAGGTGGGCAGTGGTAGCGGTGAAGATTTGTCTTTTCTCAAAACCGTCGGCGGCTTTGACGCCAGAGGACTGGATTTTAGCAAAAACGCCGTAAATTCCGCCAAAAAAAACTTCGGCTTGGACATGCATCA
This sequence comes from bacterium, assembly GCA_030689285.1. Taxonomy (GTDB): domain Bacteria; phylum Patescibacteriota; class Minisyncoccia; order Phycocordibacterales. The sequence goes on along the minus strand of JAUYJM010000038.1, from coordinate 10,117 downwards.
CGGCTCGCTTCTGAAAGAAACTTACGAAAAAGAAAGCTTTGATGCCGTCAGGATGAAATACGTCGTAAGCCACGTCCCTTCTCCAAAAGAACTTTTCTCGGCCGCCGGCGCCGTGTTAAAGAGTGGGGGGATTTTACTGCTTTGGGCGCCGAATTTCAATTCGTGGTCAAGAAAAATTTTTGGTTCTTTCTGGGAGGGGGGGGAGATGCCTCGTCATCTGTATAGTTTTTCCGAAGACAATATAAAAAAATATCTGGCGGAAAGCGGTTTTTCGATAGTTAGCGTAAAACACAGTATCGCTCCAAACACCACGATTCACAGTCTGCAGAGAGTTATGTCTTTTTACGGCTTTAGAAATCTGTACAAAAATTTCGCCTTGTCATGGTTTAGTCTGGCGCTGTTTCTCCCGGTGTCCTCCTTGGCGGCTGTATTTCGCCAGAGCGACAGAATTATCGTAATTGCCCGAAAAATTTAGGTTTCTGTTTTTTGGCGGCTTTGCGGAAACAAAAAGTTTCTCACGCTTCAGCGCGCGCCGTCTTTTTGCAAAACATAGCAAACTCGGCGGGCGAAGTTTTTTGAGCGGGGCAGGGCTTTCAGATGTTTCTTTTTACTGCCAAAAAGTTTTCTAAAACGGCCCCAAAAAGGGACCGTACCTTTTTGATAAATGACTTCTTTTAATATAAATTCCGTACCATACGTTTTCCCAAAAACTGCTTTTGTGAGAAATAAAAGATGATTGTTTTCTTTTGTCCATGGCGGCATATTATCCGTAAAGAGATACTTGATTTTAAAGGAAAGGTTGTAAGGGTTGGGTACGGAAAAAGCGAAAATCCCACCGGGTTTTAAAACTCTTTTCACTTCCCGAGCGATTAAAAAAGGATTTTCCAAGTGTTCCACTACCTGAAAAGCGGTTACGAGGTCAAAGGTGTTTTCGTTGTAAGGCAGTTTATCAAAATTCAAATCAACAGACGCAAAGTCCGTATCTTGCAAATCAGGGGGGGAGGTAAGAAACCAAATCAATGCCGCACATTTTTGCAAACCGATTTTCTGTGGCGCGGAAAGCGGCGCCGCTACCGCAACCTATGTCTAAGTAAGCTGACTGCTTCTCTATTTTCACATAGTTGTCCAAAATGTGTCTGAATGTGCCGTCCGCGATAGTCCACGGCGACATATCATCTATCCCATGATAGGGGGTTTGTTTTTCTTTGACTTCGGATGAAGGAATATAGCGCATTTTCAAATTATACCACCAATTTTGAGGTTAATTTACAAAGTAGGTCTCTGGCCGAATATCCATTTTGACCGAACGGGAAAATTGTAATAGAGGTCTATATTGAAACAGGTTAGGGCTTGATTAAGTTATATATTTGTAGTAAGATTTTTTGACTATGAAAACAAGCGATTTTGGCGCTAAAACCTTTGATTTTAAAGACTTTTTCACCTTTGAAATGGCAAACAACCACCAGGGGTCTGTTTCTCATGGCAAGAAAATCATTAAAGAAGTGGCCTCTGTGGCCAAAGAATTTGGAGTTAGAGGGGCGGTGAAGCTTCAACTTCGCGAGCTAGACACATTCATTCACCCGGATTACAAAAAGAGAGACGATTTAAAACATATACCACGCTTTCTATCCACCCGTCTTTCAAAGGGAGATTTTAAAGAGCTTGTGGATGCTACGGTCGCGTCAGGACTTCACACTATGGCTACGCCTTTTGACGAGCCGTCCGTGGACATTTTGGAGGAACTGGGTGTGGAAATTATAAAAGTGGCGAGCGCGAGCGCTCTTGATTTTCCTCTGCTTCAGAAAATTTCTGAAAAAGAAAAACCGGTTATCGTCTCTGTCGGAGGCCTTACAATTGCCGATATAGACAAAGTGGTGAGCTTTCTTGAACACAGGGGGGTATATTTCGCTCTTATGCATTGCGTCGCGATATATCCGACTCCTAGCGAAAAAATGTTTTTGCGCCAAATAGAGATAATGAAAAACCGCTACCCTCATTTGACTGTCGGTTTTTCCACGCACGAGCCGCCATCAAACACCTCTATCATAGGTCTTGCTTATGCCAAGGGCGCTAGAATTTTTGAAAAACATGTAGGCGTGCCGGCAGAAGGGATTAAGCTAAATAGCTATTCCGCGTCGCCTGAAGAGCTTCGCCTGTGGATAATGGCATTTATAGAAGCTAGAAACGCTTGCGGCGACTGCGAAGCAAAAGAGAGACCTATTGATGAAGCCGAAGCTAGAGATTTGCAGTCGCTTAAAAGATGTGTCTACGCGAAAAACGACATTAGAGTCGGACAAAAAATCGCCAGAGACGAAGTGTTTTTCGCGATGCCGATGCTCTCTTCGGTGCACCTTGAGAGCGGTCAGTTTAAAGAGGGACTTGTGGCCGACAGGGATTACAAATCTGGCGAAGCGCTTTCCATCGCTATTTTGCCTAAAAACTTTGATAAAAAAGCCGTCATTTACGGAGCGGTTCGGCAGGCTAAAGGAATGCTTAATGAGGCAAAAATACCTTTAAGCCACGATTTTACCGTGGAAATTTCGCACCATTACGGTTTGGAAAATTTTGAGCATGTTGGTTGTATAATCATTGACTGCATAAATAGGGAATACGCGAAAAAACTCATTGTGCAGTTTGCGAATCAATTTCATCCGACCCACTATCATAAAATAAAAGACGAAAGCTTTCACGTACTTTGGGGCGCTATGGAGATTGAAGTCGAAGGACGCAAAAAAGCGCTTTATCCGGGAGATACCTTATGGGTGCCGAGAGGCGTATGGCACAGCTTCAAAACCGACACAGGGGTAATTTTTGAAGAGATTTCAACAACCAGTATGGAAGCAAATGGCGACTCTTTTTACATTGATAAAAAAATCGCAAAAATGACGCGTGACAGTCGCAAAACTCGCCTCCTAAACTGGGGCAGACATCAGTTTGACAACTAACGATGCCTACTCAACTATGCGGAAAGAAAGGATTATTATGAACAGAAAAGACCTATCCAGCATAACGGCAATCGTCTTTGATTTTGACGGAACTCTGACTATTGGCGGTGAAGATATCAAAAGAGAAGCTTGGAAGCCAATAGTAAAACCGTGGAAAGACGAAATTTTATTGGCTAAAGCCAATGCAGAGGAGAAATTTCGGCATGGAAAAGGCTCGCGGCACGATATATTAAGGGAGACTTTCAAACTTTCCAACTTCGCGGAAGATGAAATCGTTCAGATGGCGGATGCTTACGCGGCCGCGTATGACGCGCTCGTCCAGAAAATGCTTCGCCAAGGAGGAATGCCGGAAGGGACGGAGGGCTTCCTAAAAGATATTCACAGGATGTTTGATTTGTATGTAAACTCGGCCACGCCGAAAGATGCTTTGTGTGTGAGCGTCAGGTCTTTGGGGATTGCGCGTTATTTCAGAGCCGTGCTAGGTATGCCAAAAAGTAAGATTGAAAACCTGCAAATGATAGTCCAAAAGGGAGGATTGAGACCGAAGGACATTCTTTTTGTCGGCGACGGGCTCGGCGATCTTAAAGCCGCCAAAGAGTTCGGTTGCAACTTCGTAGGGATTCCAAAGTCGTGGAATTTATGGAAAAAAGGAAAGACCGATTTTCCACTCATAGATATTGTCACCGAGCTTCCGAAACTTCTTTCTTAAATCGGTTTTCTATTGAATCGCTGAGCATATATTCAAGTTGCCAAGCGGTTTTTTGTTGTATTTGGATTTTATTTTTGATATATTTCAGTGATGAAGATATACGCGATTATCCCAGCTAGAGGGGGTTCAAAGGGCCTGCCGGGGAAAAATATCCGACCGCTTCACGGTAAACCTCTTATTGCATGGACGATTGAAGCCGCGCTTAAAGTACCGTATATCTCAAAAGTCATAGTAAATACAGATGACGTGGAAATCGCTAAGACGGGAAGAGCCGCCGGCGCCGAAGTATTCAGCCGTCCAAATAATCTTGCGGAAGACCTGACTGAAGACCTGCCTGTTTTTACGCATCATATTGAAGAATTAAAAAAGATGGATGATCTGCCGGATATGATAGTAGATTTACGCGCTACCGCTCCGTTGAGACGAGCCGAAAGAATAAAAGAGGGAATAGAACTTTTGGAAAAACTCGGCAAGGAAAAAGCCGATTCCGTGCGGGCGGTTTCAAAAGCGTGCAAGCATCCTTACAAAATGTGGCGTTATGAAGAGGGTTTTTTAATGCCGTTTTTGTCTGAAGAACATACAGGCATCAAAGAGCCATATAACGCGCCGCGTCAGATTTTGCCGAAAGTTTATCAAAACAACGGTTCAATGAATGCTTTTTGGCCGGAGACGGTTTTAGAAAAAAAATCTATGACAGGAGATAAAATCGCGGGCTACACGATGGAAGATTGGGAGTCGGTAAACATAGACAATGAGTTTGATTTTGCAATGGCGGAAAAACTTATGGAGAAGTATAAACAGTTGTTTTAGATTTAATGAAAAAATTATGATAAAAGTAAAAATCATCGGGGCGGGGTCTATTGGCAATCACTTGGCGCAAGCCGCTAGGCGGATGGGCTGGAGCGTTTTTGTGGTGGACGCGAACGAGGCTGCCCTAAAAAGGATGAGAGACGATATTTACCCATCTAGGTACGGTAAATGGGACGAGAGTATAAAACTTTTTACCTCCGATGAGGCTCCCAAGGGAGGTTTTGACCTTATCTGCATAGGGACGCCACCCAATGTCCGTTCCCTGCTTGCGCTTGACGCGCTTAAAGAGAAACCGAAAATTTTACAACTTGAAAAGCCGCTTTCTTTCCCATTTGATGAAAATCTGAAGAAATTTTTGACAGCTTATAAAAAACAAAAGTTTGTAAAAGTTGTCCTGGGTTACGACCATGCTGTGGCGAAATCCATAGACCGTGTGGCCGGACTCCTTAAAGAAAAAACCATAGGCGATGTTTCAACGTTGGATGTGGAATTTCGCGAGCATTGGCAGGGAATTTTCAAAGCTCACCCATGGCTTAAAGGGCCGCAGGATACATATCTTGGATATTGGAAGAAAGGCGGAGGCGCGTCCGGAGAACATTCACACGCTCTCCATTTATGGCAGTATTTGGCAAAAATTTCCGGACTAGGGAAGTGGCGCAAGGTTTCCTCCACTTTCAAAGTTGAAAAGCTAGGCAAAGCAGAATACGATTCGCTCGCCGCGTTTCAGTTTGAGACAGAAAAGGGAAAGGTAGGGAGAGTTATTCAGGACGTGGTAACTTATCCGACGCGCAAATGGGCCAGATTGCAGGGAGAAAAAGGTTTTATAGAGTGGATTTGCGGAGGTTCTCCGGAAGGGGACATTGTGAAATTTTCCGGCAATGATGGAAAAATAAACGAAGAAATTTTCGCAAAGAAAAGGCCTGACGATTTTTACGCAGAAATGCTTCATATAGATAAAATTTTAAAAAAGCAGGTTCGGGCTGAAAGTTCTCCTCTATCTTTGGAGAGCGGGGTGGAAGTTATGAAAGTCATTGAAGCGTCCTGGAAAAATCTGGGCAAACAAGGTATCAAAATTTAATCTTTTGGCATGCTTTGGCGCGGGGAAGAGCGTGTTCTTGCTCAAATCTCTGCCGTTGTGGCACTGAATTATTATAGAAACGAGCCCTCTGCCTAAATGGATACTCGGTTGGAGACACGTTACGCAATATGCCGGTACAATTTACGCAAGACGATATATCCAGTCATTTTGCAAAATGACTGGATATATATTGACTTTTTCTTTATAAGTGGTAATCTATCGTTTAGACGTTTCGGCCTTTTAAATCGGCAAAGACGGGCTAAGACAAGGAAGAACAATCAAAAAAAGGACTGATAAATGAAAGTGTTATGCGTGACTCGAGACAAAAAGCCCGGGATGATTGCGACGCGAATCGCCAAGGAGCTACTAAGCCGCGGCGGCGCTGAAATCACTGTCATAGCCGAAGGTTTGTCGGTGGAGGAATGGAGAAAAGCTAATCTTCCGGTACGTATATATGATGAAGGGCCTCTTAAAATTGACGAGCCGTGGGATATCACGCCGTCTGCAGTCTTTCTGGATACAAAGCCCGATGTCTTGATGACTGGCTTAAGCTCGCCAATTAGAAGCGAGGAAATCTTTATTGACGCTGACTACAGAAACGGATTCAACGTGCCGGTAGTCGTTTTGGACGACAACTGGGGTGCCGTCAATCGTTGCCGATTTCCAGCCGATCTGGTCCTCACTATTGACGAACTCGGCAGGCGATTGATTCAAGAATGCACGGCTTATGCTCATCATAACTACCAAGTCGTCGTTGTCGGTGATTTGTCTGCCACGGTGTCGGCAAAATCTGTGGCGGACAAAACAAAAACCGATTTTTCCAAAGCGGTTGTGGGAGCGGATTATTCTTTCATTCTCTTGAGCCAAAAGTGGCAAGAGAGCGAAGATGTCATTTCAACCGCTCTTGCTGTTTGCGCGGTGAGCGTTCAAGTCGGGAAAAAGATTGCCATTGTGCCTCGCTTTCACCCGGGCGCTTCAGAGGAAGATAAGAAAAAGTGGAATGGCTCGGTAGCAAACTTTGAACGCCAGTTCCCTGGGACTGTTCGTTGGTTTGAAGGTTGCGACAGCGATAGTTTGGCCACGCTTGCGGACGGTATTTTTGCCGCCACAGGATCAGGTCTTCGCGCCGCCGCGTATGCGGGAAAAATCCCCATCTGCGTCTGGAGTCCTCACCTTAGCGAGAAACTTCAGGGTGAATCTGGGACAAAGCATCATCCTCTGGTTTTGGGCGGCGCGGCGCTCCAGGTAACACTGGGACAGACACTGGATGTCGTTGGTGAGATTGAAGGGCGGCAAGAAGAAATTCAGTCCACGCAAAAAAAGTTATTGAGGCCAGTCCCGTTTGATGTTCAGGTGGCGGCGGACGCGGTGGTGAAAGCGGCAAAAGCTTTTCGTTTTTATAAGTAAAAGAGAAAAATAAAAACATTGCTTGCGCCCACATCCCCACAATTCGCATCAGATGCGAATTGTGGGGATTTTCTAAGCGAGTGTCATACGATGAATCTTTTTGCGTACTTAGCGTCTCTTATGATACAATTTAAAATATTACAAACTAATCAACTTTTATGTCAACAGTAACCTATGTAATTTTAGGCATTCTTGCGGTTTTGGTAGCTTGGGTGGTAGCTTCTTACAACGGCTTTGTCCGTCTGGTGAACAGGGCAAAAGAGGCCTGGGCCGACATTGACGTTCAGTTAAAACGCCGATACGACCTTATTCCTAATCTTGTAAACACGGTCAAAGGATACGCCACGCACGAATCGGCGGCTTTTGAGAAAGTCAGTGAAGCGAGGGCGCGTGCCATGGGAGCGGGCAATCTCCATGACAAGTCACAGGCGGAAAATATGCTTACGGGGGCTTTGAAATCCATTTTTGCCATAGCGGAGGCATATCCAGATTTGAAAGCCAATCAAAATTTTTTGGAACTTCAACGCGAACTTTCCGACACGGAGAACAAAATTCAGGCGGCTCGCAGGTTTTACAACACCAATGTCCGAGACCTAAACACAAAGGTGGAGAGTTTTCCCGCAAACGTCATAGCGGGAATGTTTAATTTTGCCAAAATGGAGCTGTTTGAACTCGGCGAAGGAGAAGCGGCGGCAAAAGAGCCGGCGGAAGTGAAGTTTTAGCTGTTCTAAATGTTGTAATGTTGTAAATGACAGAAGAAATGGAAAATACTCCTTTCAGTTTCAAAGGTTACCGATTTGAAGATTTAGATGTTTGGAAATTAGGGATGAAAATAGTGGGACATGCTTACAGAATCACAAAAAAGTTTCCAAAGGAAGAGCAATTCGCTTTATCTGACCAACTTAAAAGAACAAGTACCTCAATTGTTCTCAATGTGGCAGAGGGTTCCGGTCAGCCTACTAAAAAAGGATTTTGCGTGTATGTAAGCAGATCTAAAGCTTCGGTTTTGGAATGCGTATCTTGTTGTAGAATAGCCATCCAAGAAAAATTTATTGAACCACATGACACCAGACAATTGGAAGAACTTTTGAAGGAGGAATATTTTAAACTTATCGCCCTGCATAAATTTCTGAACAGGTAATTTTCATCTAAAACAAGTAGAACATTATAACATTTTTAACATGTCTAGCCTTTACACCCATCAAGACGCAAACATACGTAAAACCTGGATTTTGATGACGGGCTTTTTCATTGTTATCATCGCTCTCGGCTGGGGTTTTTCGTTTATCTACAACGCTCCGGAAATTCTTTTAATCGCTGTTGTGTTTAGTGTCTTTATGAACGTTTTTAGCTACTGGTATTCAGATAAAATAGCTTTGGCCATCTCCGGTGCCAAGCCAACCACTCGCGAAAGTCACAGAGAACTTTGGAATATTACCGAAAATCTTTGCATCACGGCCGGCCTTCCTTTACCTCGCCTTTACGTTATTGAAGACCCATCGCCCAACGCTTTTGCAACCGGCAGAAACAAAGAGCACGCGGCCGTGGCGGTAACCACGGGACTTCTCGCCATGCTGGATAGAAGCGAACTTGAGGGCGTGCTCGCCCACGAGCTGTCGCATATCGGCAATCGGGACATACTTGTTTCCACGATTGTGGTGGTGCTTGTCGGTTTTGTGGCTCTTTTGTCCGACTTTTTCCTGCGAATGACCATATGGGGTGGGGGAAACAGGGGAAACGGCAACCGCGACGGCAGAATACAGCTTATTTTGATTGTAGTAGGAGTGGGTCTCGCCATATTGTCCCCTATCATCGCGACAATAATACAGCTTGCCATTTCAAGGAAACGCGAGTTTTTGGCAGATGCTTCCGGCGCGCTTTTGACTCGCTATCCTGATGCTTTAGCTTCTGCTCTCCGAAAAATATCCGCGCAAGGCACTCCTATGAAGCGCGCAAATCATGCCACAGCGCATTTGTTTATATCAAATCCATTCTCAAATCATGGAAGCGCTAAAGGTTTTTTGACCAGACTCTTTATGACCCATCCGCCGGTGGAAGAGAGAATAAAAGCGTTGAGAAACGCTTGATTAGTGAACAATTTTATTTATATGACAAAAATCACACAGGTAATAACCAAGATACAAGATACAATAACCAAACAATAACCAATAACCAAATGGAAGAAAAGGAACATAAACATTCTTTGCAGTATTAGTCCTGAATTATGTTTGGTGATTGTATCTTGGTTATTGGTTATTAATCTAATCTTGGCATCATAATGATCTCACCAAATTCTAAAGTAACAATAACGGACAAAATAATCGCGACGACAATTCTGCCTCTTATTCCATCATTTGTGACCCCCAACCACATAACCGCCTTCCGTTTTGCTTCCATTCCTTTTGTCGCATATTTTTTGACCAACGGTTTTTTCAAGACAGGCACAGTCCTGTTCGTTATTTCGGCTTTTTCGGACGCGGTAGACGGCGCGCTTGCGAGGACCGAGGGTAAAATAACCGAATGGGGTAAAATGTATGACCCCGTGGCGGACAAACTTCTTATTGGAATCGTGGTTGCGATAGTAGTTTCCAAATTTTTAGGCAGAGAATTGGCGTTTATAATAATTTTTTTGGAACTTTGGATAGTGGTGTGGGCGTTTTATAGAAAGCGTTTTTTGCATCACGATATTTCGGCCAAAAAAGTCGGAAAGATAAAAATGATTCTGCAATCGTTTGGCGTTGGTTTCGTATTACTTTTCGTGGTCTGGCCTCTGCCTGTGTTTTTAGCGCTCGCTTCATGGCTTCTATACGGAGCGATTGTTTTCGCCGTATTGAGTCTATTTGTCTACAAATCAATTTAATGATAAAACTTAGGATGGCTTCGTGTTGGTCTCTTACCGATGTAGAAGCCAAGTAAGCAATTTGGAAAGATTTCCGAGTGTGACACGGATATTTTACGGCAAGTTTCTGAAAGTAAAATTATGGAGGGTTCGCATAGCGGTCTAGTGCACCACGTTGGAAACGTGGCGTGGGGAAACCCACCGAGAGTTCGAATCTCTCACCCTCCGTTTTGAGTCCGCGAAAAACGGAGGGTAGCGATGTGCCTGCGCACATCGCGTGAGAGATTCGAAGCCCTTCTCCCATATTTTCGAACGATTCTTATCGTAAG
>JAUYJM010000033.1 GCA_030689285.1 bacterium | reverse complement strand
ATCACATGAGACGCGAAATCAGTTTATAAAGTAAAAAGTTATAAAGTTCATCAAGTAAGAAAAACGAGCCTGAAAAATCCGGCATCGGTCTTACTTTATAAACTTGCAACTTTATGAACTTGATAAACTTAAATCACATTCCATGTGATGCGGTGGTATTTTGTCAAAGTGTCAGTCTTTCCACCAAAACCTTTCTCTTCCGTACCCTTGGCAACATTTCGTACTAACGAAAAGTTAACAGCGACACAGAAAACAAAAAATCCGCTTACAAGCGGACGGTTTAAGACATACAACCCTACAACAGACGTCTTAAGTGACCCGCTTAAATTGGCGCTTGTTTTGGTAAACCATATTGGTTTGTCTAGTATATACTATGGGTTTTAGGTGTCAACTTTTTGTATAAGGCCACCCACTTTTTCTTCTTCGCGAAATGCTTTCTTTACAGAAACCGCCTCGCTTTGCGAGCGAGGCGGTATTGCCGTATTCGTTAAGACTTCTTATCTTTTTCCTCGTATTTCAGAACGCATTCTTTCTATGAAATCTCCTGCCGCCTGCTGACCTCCGAGCCCAAATGAAAGGCCAAATCCCAGCGCCAAAGCGGCCACCACCCCTGTAAACAATGCTCTTATAAGAGGCGCCGCTATCCCCAGCTGGAAAAGAGCTGTCAAAATAGCGAATATCCAAATGGCCCAACGAGTTACGGTGCCCAAAAGGTTGGCGTGGTTTACACCAGCCGCTTGCGCCGTTCCAACCACAATTCTCTGCATAACGTCCGCAATCACCGCGGCCGCCAGAAGTATAAGTACGGCTACGATAACTTGAGGCAAATATAGAAGCACGACCTGTTGCAAAAAGTCATTGACCTGCGTTAGTCCCAAAACATCAAACGATGCCACCAAAAATACGATGATAACAAACCATTTCACCAGCCCGCCTAAAAAGGCCCCAGCGTCCATTTTAAATCCTCCTTTGTTTAAAACCTCTTCCACCTTTAAATGACGAAGAGCGGTATCAATGACTTTTATGGACCGAATGATTTGCGCCACAATCTTTCCAAGAAAACCTCCTATGACCAGACCGACAAGAAAAATTATGATTGCTACCAGGAGATTTGGCACAAAAAATGACACTTCTCCCCATAGATTAGCAAATGAAGCTTCTAAACTTGTTCTCCAAACATCAAGTAACATATTAGATACGTACGAGTCAATACATCTTAAGGAAAATGCGAATTGACGCGTATGATTAATTAACTATTGATAATCACCCGAAAAATCAACACAAAACAAACGAAAGCAAACGCCCGTTCCGACCCAATGTTCTGTGTTTAAACAACACACCTTTAATTATAGCAACAATTATGACCTGAAAGGCCTGTGGTGTGGAAAACTCGCTTCCTATCCCCTTTGACGGCATGATTTTCGGAACTTGCGAGCGCGACTCCGCGCGAGCACGAGGAAAATTTCAGCAGAAATTTATCCGTGTCCGAAAATTATGCCGTCAGGGGATAGGTCTGGAAAACTCAAACTTGAACCGCATTATACTTTCCTTTCATAAACGCCTATTTTATCGTAAATCGTCGTATGCGGGTAATCCAATACATCCCGCACAAGTTTGTCATACATACCCAGTCTGTACTGAAAATCCGGTGTCTCAAAAGCCGCGTATTTAAGTTCTTTACCTATCTCTGCTTCTAAATTTTTTATAGCATTGCTAAGTTGGCCGTCTTTTAAATGGTCGGCCACAACCAAAATATCAATACGACTGTCGGTATCTTGTATAAACACCCCGGCAATGATTACAAGCTTAACCTTACCAGCGACAGAAAGTCTTCTTACCAGCTCGTCCGGCTTTACGAATACGGTATATATAAGTAAATTCTGAAGCTGTGACATATAAGGAAAAGATTGGTTTAAAACCCAGCCACCTTCCCATTTTTTAGTTACTTTCGGCTTACCGAGTTTTACCGTTTCTAAAATACGCATAAACCTTTTGACGTGTATCATATGCGCATTTTTTAAGACCGACAGTTCCTTTTTTACGGCTGCCGTTTTTACTTTTGCCCTATTTGCTATATCTGAAAGCGAAAAAGGTTGGTCCGGGTTAAACAAAAAAAGACGCATAATTTTCACACGCGCTTCGCTTCCAAATAGTTTGCTTAAAATCTCCATAATGCTAAAATCCGCGATTTGTTGAAAAATCGAGAAAATATATCGCCAATCCACGTATTATATCATTTTTTTGAAATTCCACTATGCCACGCCCCGTTAGAATCCTCGTTTCTAACGTGGCTCGCCGAGACAACAGAAAGCGGATTTGCAAAGCAAACCCGCTTTCTTATTACTCTTTGACTGGTAAAGACCACCCTTACTTCAAAGTCACTTTTCCGCCGGCCTCTTCCACTCGCTTTTTCAATTCCTCCGCCTCCTCTTTCTTCACTCCTTCTTTAAGCACTATAGGAGCGCCATCAACCTTATCTTTTGCTTCTTTGAGACCGAGTCCCAACACTTCTTTGACAACCTTTATAACAGCGATTTTCTGCGCCCCTCCATCCGTAAGCTCTACCGTAAAGACCGATTTTTCTTCTGCCGCGCTACCTGCCGCCCCGGGAGAAGCAGCTGTGGCCACCGCCACCGCTGACACGCCGAATTTCTTTTCCAATAGCTTCACCAGCTCGTTTAGCTCCAAAACCGACATACTTTCAATCTGTTCAACAAGTTTCTTGAATTTTTCCGGAACTTCCACATTCGCGCCTTCCGACTTTGTTTCCTCCGGTTTCGCTTCCACAGTCGCTTCCGCCACGATTGGGGTTTTCTGCTCTACTTTCTTTTCCTCTGTTTGGGGAACTGTTGTTATATCTGACATATTATAATTTAAAATTAAAACATCAAAATGTAAAATGACAATGTGAAATTTAAAATTTCAGAAATTTTTTCCGTCAAAATTTTTCATTTTTTAACTGTCATTTTGATTTTTGATATTTGCATTTTTCATTTGCTTAGACTTTGTCTGTTAAAAACCTGCTAATTACATACTCTTTTTCTCGGATATTTTGCCGAGCGCGACGACCAATCCTTGTATCGGCGAATTGATGACATTTAAGAACATTCCTTTAAGGGTATTCGCGGGAGGTATGGCCGCTATTTCCGTCATATCCTGCTTATTTTTGAATCTTCCTTCAAAAATACCTCCCAATATCGCTATTTTGTTTTCAAGTTTTTTCTGAAAAGCAAACACTTCGCGCGATGGCGCTATCTGGTCGGCGCCAAAAGACAAAGCTAGCTCACCATCAAGAATCGGCAATTCGCCAGAAACTTTTTCTTCAGACAAAGCTTTTTTCGCGAGAGTTTTTTTAGCTACAAAAAATGTCACGCTTGCTTCTCTTAAAGTCTTACGTAGTTCTTCGGCTTCTTTGACTGAAAGACCGTGGAAATTCACAAAAGTAACGTTACTGGAATCTCTAATTATTTTTTTAAGCTTCTCCAAAACTTCCGCCTTCTTTTGTTTAGTTATAGCCATAAAATTTATCCCTAATCAACCCCTAATTTAGAACCTGATTTTCTCTAATCAGATTGGAGACAGATTCGGGAGCGCGTCTTTGCACCCAATTCGGGATTATTTGAGTAAACACATTCGACCTTTATAAAAGCCAAAGCTCCGACATAAATCGGAGCCAAGATAGAAATCTGCGCAAAAAGCGCAGAAACCTCGGCAGGTCTTAACGATAACCCTCTATGGGTGATTTCCGCCTGCTGTCTTTGGCTCTTTGCCCTTATATTACCGAACAAGCGCAAAATGTCAACAAAAGCGGGTAATGCTCATACATACCATTTAGGAGCTCAACTCCTAAATTAAATTTGACTTTAGAGCAAAATTTGTATTGAATATCGGCAGAAATCTAAAAGAAAGGTTCTATGAACAAAGAAACTAAAAGCTCTTTTATCTGTCTTCTCGAAGAAGCTTTAAACGGCGCTGAAGCGCGCTACGAGCCGGAAGAACCCGCAAGATACGGAGAGAAAGAAGTTGGGACAATTCAGAGCAAAAGAACGCGTTCCCTTTTCTCATTTGTGAGAGGATTGTCGTTTCAGCTTGACGCGGCAATGAAGCAATCAAGCTCTCTTGAATCCTATGCTTCGGGCAATAACACCTTCACCCACCTTAACCGTCAAGCGCAAGCAGCTGCTTTGATATTTTGGGAAAGCGTCTACGATGAATTCCCAAGAATTAAAGATGAAAATGTAGTCATAGGAATAAGACAGGGATGGAAAGTCGTGGTAATAAACGAAAGGAAAAAATCCTAAACCGCACAAAGCCCTTAAAGCATTGCTGTCTTAAAGGGCTTTTTTAGCGGACGCTTGGCGAGCCAAAGAGTATATGCCGCTTTTTTTATTCATCTTAATCTACCTTATTCCCTCTTTGACGAACGCCCCCAAATCATCTTTTATCGCGGAATCGTCAGCGTTGTTTCGGTTTTTAAACACTGCCAACACAGTCACCAGCAAAATAATCACAAGCAAAACTACGGAAACGATTTTTTTAGCATTTCTCATAGAATTTCCTTTAAAAAAAGCCATTTTGTTTATTTATCCACATATCCATCATTATATCCGCCAGAAACATTTTTTTCCTCCGATTCAATCTGGTAAACACCGACGACAATAAGCACTACAAGACTGCCTATTATAATACTTACGAACCCGAAGAATTGTTTCAGAAAGCCGATATTTGCCATATATGTTTAGATGTTTACCGGTCTCTGTCAGGTACTTGAAATTTTCCCGCCTTTAATAATTTCCTTTCTCAATTTCTCTAAGATAAAACTCGCCTTCTTCCTTAAGGGAGAGATCCAAAGCTATCGCTCTTTGTATGGCTTCTATGGCCTTGCTCACATCACCGTTTTGAAGATACGCGCCGGCAACCAACAGCCGAAGATTTCCGTTTGCGGGCGATTTTTTAATCTGGTTTTCTCGTATTTCAATAACTCTATCATACCGACCAGTGTTGAAATAAGCCAATATGATTCTTTCTTCTTCCGGTAAAACATGACCAAAGGCGGATATCAGCAAATTGTCGGCTAGCTGGTTCTCACCCGCGTAAATCGCTCCTACAGCATAAGTTAATTTTGAGTCAAAAATACTCGGCTCGCTTTCATACGCTTCTTTAAAATACTCCAACCCCTCTTGGGGATTTCCCAGATTTATATATAAGGCGCCCATTTCAAAAAGTATTGGCTGTTTTCGCGGCGATATTTCTCTGGCTCTCTCAAAATAGACGAGGGCTTCTTCGCGATTTCCAAAAGCAGACAGCATGGAAGCATTAAACAGTAGGTATCTGATATCATTCGGCACTTTTTCAATATGCTTTTTGAGTTCCGTGGTTGCCGTATCGTAAAACGCCTTTTTGGTCTGCGAATCAAGCGCGTCAGCCCTGGCAACCTGCTCGGACACTTGAGACAGCTGTTCAAGAATTTCGGAATTTGCAAATGTGTTTAAATCCAGGGCTTTCTTGAAGTACTCAAGGTTTTTAGTAACCCCTTCCTCGTGGCGTCTAAGCGCCTTAATGAGCAAGTTTCCAGCAACCACAGGCCTTACATTAAGCCAGTAAAGACCCGAAAGAAGCGTGAGTACTACCATAGGCGCTACGTATTTAATGATTTTGCTTCCTTTGAAATAAACAGCTTTCTTTTCCACCTCACCGCCAAGAGTTTGACTATGAACATAGGCAAGAAGAGAGAAGAAAGTGAAATAGCTTATAACGTTATCAAAAGCAAAAAGCAAATGAACAAAATTTGCGCCCACAAGGCCTGTAATTATGACTTTATCCGACCGCACAAATATGTTTTTTGCACTTGGCGCGCGCCAAAGTATGCTAAATAACCCAAAATACACCGACAAATACGCCAAGATTCCCACAAGCCCCGCCATTACAAACCAATCAAAGAAAATGTTGTGAGTTCTGTCAAACCACTGTTCCCTGCCGTAGAGTTCGGGATTGTAGTATTTATTAAAGACAAAATTGAAACTTTCCGGCCCCCAGCCAAGTATCGGCCTCTCTTTAATCCCTTGAAAAGCTATGTCCCAAATTCTGAATCGCGTCAACGCATCCTCATTTTTCCAAGATATGGACACGATACGGCCAAATACCTTATGCTCTTTGACATATTCAGAATCTTTCGCTAAAAAAAACGCGCCTACGAGCAGAATACTGGTCGCAATAATAGCAAGCCCGGCAATTTTTTGCGACCTTTCTCTGCTTCTTAAAGCGCCGACCGTGAACAAAAGACCCGTAAGACCTACACCTGCCAGTAATCCCAAAAGCGCGCCTCTGGTGGCCGTTAAAAGGACAATGACGGCATCCAAAACTATTAGAACGGCGAAAATTGAATGCCAAAATATATTAGAAATCTTTTTTTTGCCAAACAAGCCAAAAAGAGACAACCCTAGAGCTAAAAGCGCGGAAAAAAAGAGCGCGGTCCCTCCTATACCGCCTTGTCCGATATTAAAAGAGTAATGGTAAAGATAAAATAACACAAAGAACAGCGAACCGACTGATATGCTGCCGAGGATAAACCTCCTGTCGCCGCCGGCGCTGTTTCTCCTCCACAAGAGCGCCAGAAGAAAAATCGTAAAAATCATATAACCGGCCAGATATATGGCATTACCGAAAGTCGCGTCCACTCTTACCCCGCCCTGATTAATAGCGATTGCGCCAGAATACTGAAAGAGAGAGAAAAGCGCGATAAAGATGCTTACTCCGACAGATGTATGCCAAAACCAATTCCAAGTTTTTTCAGTTTTCAACACGCTGCCCGCCACAATAAAATATGCGACAAAATGAGCAATGGAAATAAACCCCTCCATTCTTTCAAAGTTTGACCAGAAACTTTTATAAGGGTTTTCACTGAAGATAGTAGCGAGTCCTACAGCCGCCGCGAAAGCTAGAAGGGCGCAGGTGATTTTGGAAAATCTCAACCTGTATTTTGGTGAAATTACGGCAAGTATTATCCATGCGGCGAATATTATCTCCGCGATAATTCTAAAAGCGAAGTTTTTGCCGCTTATAAACGGAAAATACAAGATGTTGCTCGCGACAATCAGCGGCAAAAACGGCAATAAAAACACGCCGGCGTAGACAATATATTTCAGTATTTTCTCAAGTTTCATAAGTTGTCAATTATCTCCTTAAGCTGTAGGGCCAAATCCTCGCGGCCTTCTATTTTTGCTTGATTAAACGCTTTTTCATAATACTCTTTGGCTAACGTGACTCTGTCACCGCTCTTATAATGCGCCGCGAGAAGTATAAGAAGGTCAAGGTTATTTTTGTTTTTTTCAAGTCCTTCTTTTAGGATATTCTCTGCCGCGGGAGTGTCTGTTTTATATGAATACCTATATAAGTCAAAAAGTCCACGATAATAAGCGATGTTTGAAGGTTCGGCTTCAATAGCTTTTCTGTAATTTTCCTCGGATTTAGCGTAATTTTTCAGATACAAGTGGTAAAGCTCTCCAAGGTTCCCCAAAACTACCGACTGACCGGGGTAGACAGTATTCAAATACTCCCAAATTTCTCTCGCGCCATCATAATCATTTATGGTCTTTCTGTGCACCGCTAAAATAAGCCAATTCTCATAAGACGAAGGGTCATCCTTAAGCTCGCTTATGACTTCATCAATCCTCTGTCTTATACTTTTTTCAGCCGATTCAGGAAAATTATCCGGGATAACCAACTTCCTATTGAGTGGTGGGGCCGTTACGGACGACTCACTTGGTATGGAAATCGGCTCAATTGTTATATTGTCGGCATCGCCCTTTGCCACGCCTATACCGCCGATATCCACAATACCTTCATCGCTCTTGTCGGTAGCATCAAAAGCAGTACTGTCTTTTTTTGAGCCGCCACTATTTGACCTGCCCGACAAGTCGTTCTTAATATAAACGCCGGCAACACCGATAAATACAAGAGAGACAATTATATACAAAGTAAACTTTTGCACTGTGTTCATAGACTAAATTTTATCCAAAAATACATAAAAAAACAACCCCGACCTAAGTCGGGGTTGTTTTTTTAACCCTCCGCTAAGTTTTTGAAAACATAGTCGGAGCACAAGAGGTTAATTATTGAGCCAGTGTCTGAGAAGAAGTATTCGCTTGAGGAAGACCAGGAATACCGTAACCATTGGTGTAATCGTTGGCTACAGCCGACTGCACAGTAGTCGTAGAGAACGGTCTCCAGATGAAGTCGTTATCTACCGTTGAAGTCGCCTGGTTGTTTGTGGTTGAGGCCTCACCGTGTTCAAGATAGTGTAGAACAGGAGCGGCTACAGCGCCAAATCCTCCCTGAATAGTACCTAGCCCATAAGAAGCGAGATAGGTTGATGTCGCGGTAGCGGTAAACGGTACAGCCGCCAAGTTTGATACAAATTTAGCATCACCTTGAAGCTGTGTGGAAACGCTATACACCGTACCAGCCAACGTTACATCTCCTCTAACCGCAATGTACCTGGTCTGACCAGCAGGAACAATGACCGTGGTTGAAGCGCCCGATGAGTTCATCGCCCAAATCGGAATGTCAGTTGAATCACTTACCCAAGGAACATTGTAAGTAGGAGTAGTACTTGCCTGTGAACCCCAGCTTGAACAGCTGTTAGTACAAGAGAGGTCCATATTGGCATCTAGCATAGCTCCGTCTGTCTGAAGACCTGTTGCTACCGAACTGAATCCTGAATCAGTAAAGACATAAGCGTTCACTCCGTCAATCATATCTTTTCGGGCGGTGTCTGAAGAAGTGGCTATACGAACAGTAAACTTGTATATACCCACATCGCCTTGAGGCGAAGCGGTAACCTTAAATCTCAACAAGTCTCGTCTTCCTGAAACTAGACTGCCAGTCAAGTCAACAAGCGCCACAGTCGGGTAAGACCTATAAACTCTTACTCCTTCTGAAGCCGTATCTGAACTGTCAGTTCTGGTTATTGTGGAACCACTGCCAAGACCGACACCTTTGGTAGCGTCTGCCGAAGCATTGTCCCAGTCAACTCTAACCAATGTGCCTGGCGTGCCCACTTTAGATGTACCTTGTTCAGCAATATCTACTTTAGCCGTAATTAGCTTGTCTGCATCTTTAGGCACTACGAACTCTGTACAACCAGAGCATGTGCCTATAGTGGTTGAGGCCGTATACTTGCCCGGTGTAAAGAGGGCTTCTCCGATTTTAGATGTGCCGTCCCAAAGAGTAATTTTTGATATATCTGAAGGAGAAGTTGAAGCTCCTGTATCGCTTGTGCCGGAAGTAATCTGAAGGGCAAAGTCGGTTACTCGGATATCTTCATTGGTAGCGCTTACACGATATATCGCGACTGTGTTTCCCGTAGTACCCGCGGTCGCAATCGCGTATGAAGGACTTGATGAGTCTAGCGCTACTGCGAGCGAACCTCCGGTTACTATTGTCATTCTCTGTCCAACGCTGTCGTTTTCAGTGATAGTGGCCGACTGTCCTGAATTTACACCCGTAGCCGAAGGTGAAGCGGTACTGTCATATCCGAATTGATATACTCCGCTTGCCGCCGTAGAGATGTTGCATTTGAGAGTCAGCGTCTTTACAGAACCTTTGGAGAGTATAAGAGCCGTGTCAAAGGTGAAACTTGTAGAAGAAGCTGTGGACAAACTGCTATTTGCGTTTGAACCTGTAGTCAATACAGCGCCACCGTCGTAGATTCTACAGTTTGTGACATTTGTCGCGCCTGATGAAACCGCCGTTTCAATCGGGAGAGATACCATTCTTAGGTCTTCACCTGAAGCCGTAGCGTCAAGAACGTAGTTGGCAAAGGTAAAGTCTTGAGCGCCCGCAACTACCGATTGAGCCGATGGTGTCGGGGACACGCTTATAGCAAGCGCCGCTCCCTTGACCGTCATAGTGCTCATAGTTACTGCCGCCGAAGACGGGGTGATTGTCTGATTTGTAGTCTGACCCTTGACGGTGGTCCAATTTGAAGACGGGGTCGTGCTTATAGCGAATGTGCCGTTATTTGACCAAGTTGAGGGTGTTTGTCCTTTCAGTGTATAGGTGTGCGTACCTACAGGCAGGATTACGGAAGATGAGAAAGTCAAAGTGTTGTCTACATTTGAACCGTCAACAGGTCCTGAAATAACCGCGCCATTTTCATCCACTATAGATACATTTGTAAGTCTGCCTATGCCGGTAGATGTAGTGGAGGTTGTGAATACTATGCTTCCTACAGAAATCTCCTCTCCCTTAACTTCTACGGTAAACCCGCCAAGAGGCTGATTTGCTTGGTTAAGAGCAATATTTTGTGCGTTTACCGCTGTAGCGTTAGATACTGTAAGTGAACCTGTGGAAATAGTAACTGTCTTTGCCGGATACCAAATGTTTCCTGCGGTAAAGCCAGTTCCGCTTGTCGGAGGCGTAATGCCATATCCGTAAGTCTCGCCGGTAACGTATAGGTCGGTGGTCTTCTCAATATTGAAGGCAACAGTGCGAGATGAACCGTCGACAATATCTCCTTTAACTGAAATTTCCTTTGAAAGACCTTTCTTGACTTCAATTCCTCCGGGGAAAACAGTGTCATAGAAGTCCGAAGAAACTACTGTGGGGTAAGATACGCCGTCAACAACTGTCATTACATTGTCCAAGTCAGTGGCGCTTGCGGACGACGCTTGATTCCAGCGAATTGAGTGGATTCTCACGTCTTCCGTTGAGCCGGCTGTAACTTTAATGGACGAGAATGTATAGCCGGTTGTACCGACATCTTTGCTTTGAGCGGCATTCGGGTCAAGAGGCCCTCTTTCGGCGGTGATCGTCCCTATAGTAAGAGAAGCGTTCACTGTGTGAGCAGCTCCTTGAATCGGCAGACTTCCTGAAACTGAGGCCGAAGTGTTTACCGCAATGACCGAAAGATTGACCACCTGTCCTGCGTAGCTGGAAAGGTCAGCGGCCATATTACCTGCGATAGTAAGTGTCTTTGAAGTGCCCGCTTTTACGGTAAATGTGTCTCCTATGTCGGCTTGATGATTGGAATTAAGTGTTTTAGCAACACCAATCTGCGAACCGTCTTGGTCAACCAAAATGATTCCGGCAAAGACGGCATCATCCGAAGGACCTCCGCGCGCGACTCTCAAACTTTTCACTACGATGTCGCCATCATTGCTTGCTGTAAGAGTCACTTTAGCGAAAGGCACTCTAGCCGCAGATTGAGGGGCTAGCTGCGCTCCTGGTTGTACAGGAATTGATACGGAAAGACCCGTTCCCACTGATGGGGGCGGCGTGCCTCCGGTGTCTCCTCCACCTGACGGAGGGGGAGTTACAACATTCATTGAATTCAGTTTTGCTCTTGTTGATGGTCCTACATATCCGGTTCCCGAAGATAGACCTACTGGAGCAAGAATTTCTGAAGCGTATTTATTCTGAAACTTAATAACTGCCACTTTAGTCAAAGAACCGAAGTAGGTGGTTTCGCTTCCCGCTGAACCTACTCCAGACATCGCAACTTGAGTCGCGCTGTCTCTGTTCAAGACCATCTGTAGCTGCCTAACATCTTCACCGGTGTCACCGAGTTTCAAGTCCCTGGTGAAAGTGTACCCCGTGCCTCCGGAAGGAGGAGTAGTACCGCCTCCAGAAGGAGTACTGCCGGTCAGCGATGCTTGGACATTGTTTATTACACTTTGATCTGCGCCGAACGAAATCAACAGATTCAAAATGGAGTTGATTTGCGCCGTAGTCAAAGTGGCAGCATCTGCCGTTGACAGTCCTCCTCCGCCAACAAGCGAAAAAGCAAAAGCCAATGCGACAAATCCTGCGACAAACTTCCTTGTCTTGGATTTAGATGAATAACTCATATCTTAATAATGACTAATAATCTCTTTTTTATACTATTTTTTTAATTTTAGTATTTACGAGAGATTATCATTAATGATTTGACAGACCTTGTGAGCGGACTTCGACTTTAAATCCGCCTCGTCTGTCTTGATTACTATTATCCGCATGTCTCCACGAGACCTGCGGTTTTCATACGACTTCAACAACCAACTTTTATTATTTTCTTCAGCAACCGTAAACTGCAAAAGTTGTGAGTCATCTTCAAACCGCAGATCTTGTGGGCATGAACGACACGCAGATCTAGCTGATAAACTTTTTATCACCGGACCTACCACCAACATCTTAATGATGATATTTCGAAATCCGATGCTCCAAAAATTAAATTATTTGAATTCTCTCAAAACTGGAAAAACCGCCAATTCCTTTCAAAACCGAACTGCCTCGCTATTTAATTTTCAACGAACAAAACCCTGTGGCGTTACAATCGGTGCTCCCTTTAATTCACACATATTCAAACCAGCATATCCATTACGGGCATTATTCTTTAATGTCATTATAGTACCCTCGTTAAAACACTGCAAAATCTTGTGTGGATAACTTAATGCCGACAGACAGCCGTGTTATGGCCGTTCTGCAATACAACATACCGCACAATAACCAAGTATTGCATAGTGTAAAGTTAAAGTCAATCGCTTGAATAGTAACCTCTCACACTCTTAATTCTCCCTTTCGTAAAGGGAGTACCCGAGTCGGCGAGGGGGAGGGATTTTTAAATCCTCCGTCACATAAGAATGTGACACCTCCTTTAAAAAGGAGGAATGAAGCCATTTCTCTGCAAGTGTGGTAGGTTACCTTAAATAATAACCTATCACATTCTATATTAGTGAGTAAGTACTCCAGCGTTTTTCTCCTTCTTTTCTTAGTATCCCCTCATTTACTAAGGAAGAAATCTCTCTTTGTATGGTCTTTTCGCTACAGCCCTCAACAACCTGAATAAAGTCCTTTATTGTCAAGTTCTTTTTACTTCTGGCCAGATTTAATATAGACACCCTTCTGTTACCCTTCCTCTTGGGTTCGCTATCTCTCAATAAGACCTTATTACTGCCAAATGTTGTTAAAAAGGCCTTACGTTCAACCTCCTCTCGGTCTGAAGGAGAACTGATCATCGGCGCTCTTTCACTATCCTGCGGAGAGTTATGGTAGTCAGAGATATAATTTGGATTTTTGTCCTTTTCTTTCCAAGCATCCATTGGCTGTCTGTACTTTTTTTCTTCAAAACTGGATGTTGACAGCGCACTCTTGGATAAAAGTGTCGGATTCAAAAAAACACCTTTCTCCTCAAGAAAACCTTCCAAAACACCTATCTCCTCGCGCAATACAGAAAGATTCATATATGACACGGAACCAGCCAAAAAAGAGACCTCTAAATACGAGACGAGACGTTCAATTTCTTTTGCCATTTCAAACAAAGGTTCGCCATTATTAGGCGAACGGACACTTCTTGATACAGACAGCGCATTGTCCAATATGTTCAATGTACTTTGTCTTATAGACTTTTTGATGGGCTCTGTATCGGACATAAAATTTGTTACAAGATGGATGCCGGCAACAATCCTTTCTGACTTCTTAAGAATGTACTGCAAATAAGGGTCTTTCAGGTTTAATCTTGAAGTACCCTCCGCAAATGGCGCATTATGTCCTTTTTTGTAAAAAATGTCCTTTTTCATCTCCAATATGTCTTTTATATAAAAATTTGTCCTCATAACTGTCCTTTATTGAGATTATCTTATTATATCGGACAAAATCAATAAGTCAAATGTTGTCTTTTTTCTCTACGTGCCTATCGTTTAAAATCAAAGTTCGTACAATACGCATAAGAGAGCCCACTTAGTTTTTATAGAGAGTTGTTGATTTCGTTGTTTTAAAATTCTTTACTTCAGTTTTTTTCCTGTATAATAAGGTGGCTATCGGCCAAAAGACATATTCGTCCAAAAGCCCTTTAGAGGACAATACTGGTAAGAAAAGCTTTAAGACTATTAAAAACAGAATAATGGCTAAAAAAGCAAAGAGGAGAAGCGGGTTAACCGACGCGGAGCACGGTCATACGACCGGCAGATTTGCGGTGTCTATTGTTTCTTTTGCTTTTTCTGTTTTTTTGATTTTGGCGATTTTTGACAAGGCCGGCATAGCGGGAGAGAAAATTTATGGGTGGTTTTCTTCTTTGGCAGGTATCGGCTACTACATATTGCCCGTCTTCTTTTTGATAATTGGCGTGTCGCTTGTTCAAAAGATAGAGCAGAAATATCCTCCTTCAAAAGTAATAGGTTCGGTTCTTTTTTTGGTTTCAGGACTGGGTCTCACAAGCACTCTTGTTAGAAACGAAGGCGGAGTGATAGGAAATATGATTGCCGACCCACTAATCCGCCTAGTGGATGTTTATAGTACCGTCGTGTTTTTGGCCGCCACCTTGCTTATTTCCATACTCGTTATATTTGAACCTCAATGGACTGTCTACCCTTTTATTTCAATGTGGAAATCCGTTTTTTCTAGAAACGATAAAGATGACGAGATGGAAGAGTCTGACGAAGATACCGCGTCTGAACTTGACGAGAGCGAACCCAACGTCGTCTTACCCGCGGAAATGACTCAATCTTCCGTAAGCAAAGATGCTACTCCTCTGAAAGGGGGGGGGTTGATAGGAACGGAAGAATTTGAAATTCTATCAGGAAATCTGGGCGCGCCATTTCGGGTAAGCGGAGCCGTATACACTCCCCCGCCTATTGACCTTTTGGAGAGGGACAAAGGCAAACCTGACGTGGGAGACATCAAAGCAAACGCAAACATCATAAAAAGAACTCTTATGAATTTTGGCATCCATGTGGAAATGGATGAAGTGACTGTGGGACCATCTGTCACGCGGTATTCCTTAAAACCTGCAGAGGGGGTGAAGTTGTCCAGAATAGTGGCTCTCCAAAATGACCTTTCTCTCGCTTTGGCCGCGCATCCTATAAGGATAGAAGCTCCGATACCGGGCAAGTCACTCGTGGGTATTGAGATTCCCAA
>JAUYJM010000023.1 GCA_030689285.1 bacterium | reverse complement strand
AGAGCCTATCTCCAATCTCATCGCCACAAAGGGGCCATAAATACGGCTCATCCGTTAAAATGGCAAAATTTCCGTCAAAAACCTTCGCTTCAGTCTCTATGAACCTCGGTTCATTTCGACTTAGAGCTCGCTTTTTGTCTGGAAATTTTGCCATTTTATTCGGATGTGAGATTGGAGATATGCTCTTAGGGCTTGCCGCCTTGTCGCAGGGTGTAGCTATTTACATACAGTCATTTTGCAAAATGACTGTATGTAATGTATTAGTTTATGCGGACAAAAGCCGCGTTTACGGTCTACGAAGAGTTACTTCTCTCTAATTTTACCGGAGAAATTAGGGTCGTCGCCGTATTGTTGCGCCAGTTCTGTAATGTTGTGCCTCGTCCGAACCTCTTCAATTGAACCCTCCTCATCTATAAGACCGATATCCAACGCGAGCTCATCAGAAAATTTCGGAAAAATTACGGCGTAGCTAAGAGGTATTCTTTTTGGGGTGATACTATTGACGTGCTCTACGATATTTGTGGTACAGTTATTTGTCAAAGTGTTGTAAAATTCGGGATTATTCCTCAATCCATTTGCTCGAGTAAGCATTTCTACAAACATCTGCCTCATTTTTTCCTCTGTCGTTTTTATGGGATATAGATATACATCATCCTTTCTGTAATTTGTTCGGAGCTTCAGAACATCCCGCTCGTCCGCTACGACATAAACCAACTCAAATTGCCTGAAAAGACCTTTTAATGCGTTAAAAAACTCACCCTTTTCTCTGCGAACCTCTATTGAAATGTCCACATAAGAGCCGTCTTCAAACCCGAATGCCACAAAGGTGTGCGCCGCGAGACCTGAAAATGGTTCCACAATAAAATCCACAGACTTTATCTCGTCTAGGTTGAAGGTTTTGTCGTAGTAATTCGGCGTGTAGTTCTGCACGTTCTCATAGCTGAAATTTCTGATGTTTTTCACCGTAACCATATCGCCGTCAAACTCTGCGTACGGCAATATTTCAAGGTCATTTGACCAGTCGCGAACATTTGAAGGTCTTACAAAAGCGATCAAAAGAAGTTCAAAAATTATAAAAAAACATATTAAAAGCAGAATTATTTTTCCCGTGATTTTTAAAAGCTTTTTCATAATAGAAAACACTTTTCATTCCATCTACATTATGCTCGCTAATGAATACCATTCGTTCTTGCAAGGTATCTAGAGTGATTTCCACAGTTTAAATTTAACAATCTTGTCAACTATTATATAATTAAAGCAGATGAGCTTCAACTCCAAAACAAAGTATGTTCAACTTACCTCTTCGGTCTTTTTAGACTTCGCGTCAGCGTTAGTCAACCGTTGGCTTAAAGAAGTCGGCCGTCGCCATAGCGAAGCCGTCCATAGGATTGACGAAGTCGGCTCGCCCAGATAGAAGCTCTGCTTATATTGGGACCCGGAAATGTAAACGCAAAGCCGTTTCCATCTCACTGCGCCATCGTGCTTTGTCGCTACATCTTTGGTGGCATGAGACTAAGCTCGGGCGGCACGCGGTCGCATGACGCTCGCTAATGAAATGAAATACTACAGCCACAAAGCAGGTTTTACAGTACTGGAACTTCTAGTAGTGATATCTTTAATGAGTCTGCTGTTTTCTGCCATTTATACAGCTATAAATAGCTCAAGAGAAAAGACGCGGGATATTGTGCGCGTTCAAGCGTTTTCCCAATTAGAGATAGCGCTATCTCTTTATTATGACAAGTACGGTGTTTACCCATGCGGAGACAACAACGGAAGATACGACTCCACCATAAGCAAACCTTTTATAAACGGCGCGGAAGAAGGAGACCCGAAATGCACAGGAGGTCCAAAGACTGGTCTTTTTGATGAGGGCTTTATTACGGAAGAATGGATAAAAGACCCGATAAATTCGCAACCGGACGGATGGTCTTACTTTTACCAACTGCCTGACGTGACAGCTTATGACCACCGAGGGAGTTACGTTCTTTACACACGACTGGAAGATAAACCAGATATGATGAAGAGAGACGGCGGCAAATGTGACAATTTTTACGAAGTAGGTCCGGATGCAGGAGTTGTGGACTTGATTTTCGTAGAATTGGGTTTTTTTGGAGTCAGTTGTAACTAACATTTGGATGAAATAGGTTTACTCGTTGAACTAACGCCCCGCCACTTTGAATTACGAGACCCGTTAGGAGCTTTGCTTCTAACAGGTTGAGCCGAGAAGTCCTATTTCGAAAATGAAAGTATAGCTGGTTCCCTGATAAATTTAAATTTCTACCTCATCCTTAAACATTATGGGGATTTCAAGCGCGTCGTCGTTTTCCGAAATGTCGGAAGGGTTGGCCTTTTGCAAAATCAAAGCCCCTCTGTTTGAATAGTTTCCCCTGATTTGCGAGATGTCAAATTCCACTTCCGCCTCAAACGGCACAAAATCAGTGGTCATCCATTCGCCTAAAGAGGTGGCGTATCCCTCCCCTATTATAAGTCCGTCCCAATCTACGACAACAATCGGAAAATTGGCTTCAAAAAACCATGTGCCCCTCGCTTCTCCTGTTATCTTCACGGGACTTGTTATTTCCTCGTTTGGCCGAGGGCTTGTCAGACGGATAAAATCCATTTTTTCGATTTCGTTGCCGAAATTTTCCACAAACAAGTTACCCTCACTGTCGCGACATTGCCTCGGATAACTTTCCATTATGGGAAATCCCGCGTTCGCGCATTCTTCAAATGAAGTTACGGTCACCTGTGGCTCTTCCCTCTCCGTATCTTTTACATAAATCCAATATCCGAGCCCCAAAAGCGCCACAATAACCAAAATAAAAATAGTTTTTTTCATTTTTTATTTTATTGGTCACCCAATAAATAGCTGTTAAATTTAAATTTTCGCAAATCCGTCAAAGTGATTTTCGCCGTAGGTAAAAATTTCAATGACTTCGTACCTGCCCGTTGTTGTCATTACTATACCACACTTTACCGACCCCCTTCCCGCATTCTCCGCACCTCGCGAGCTATGCTACGAGGTATCATTCGAATGAATAATAATCGCACACAAAAGCCGTGTTTTTTACAAAAAAGTTCCAAACCGCCACGCGTGGTGATATATACACTCTAAAATAGAAGCCGAATTTTCCAGGAAGATGTCCATAGACAGAAAAGATGTCGCACTGTAATCTGTAAATATGGCCTGCGAAACGGCGTAAATAGGAATAGTAATTCTGTTTATACCATCTCCAATTAACGCTTTCACATTAACAAATTCTTGAATTTTCGGCGAAAAACGAGCTAGTGCTTCATTAATTTAATTTTCAACCTCATCATTCCCGAATTTCGGCTGCGGCTTGTCAAAAATCTTTCAAAATACTTACAGTATTCTTCAAGATTTTTGACTTCGCCTCGCTCGAAATTCTGAAATTCTTAGGCCAAAAATTAAATTAATGAAGCACTGGCGCGAGGCATATTGAGATATGGCGAGCCCCGTTAGAGCTTACGCTCTAACGGGGCGAGCGTGAAGCGAAGTTTTGCAGCCAAAATTCAGGGATTTGTGTGAAATGGTTAATTGGAGAGGGTATCACTACGTCTTTAATGAACGCGAGCAAAAAAAAGGCATATTTCACCAAGGTATATGACGCGGAATCAGACAGTGTTTTCAGATTTTGCTTTTTCAAGACATCGGATCGCAACGTGGCGTTGGAACTCACTCAGGATATTTTTCTTAGATTTTGGAAAAATATATCGGATGGAAAAAAAATCAAAAACCACCGCGCCTTTCTTTTTAAAGTGGCGCGAAACAGAATCATAGATTGGTACAGGTCCAAGAAAGCTCTGTCTCTGGACACCATGATAGAAGACAAAGGCGACCTCGTCTTTGCGGATGGACTTTGGGAATCTCAACTGGATATTGAAGATATGGCCGAGGGGAGATACGTAATAGAGAAGATAAAATCTCTGCACCCCACTTTAAGACAAGCAGTTTATCTAAGGTTTGTGGAAGGTTTTTCTCCTGGCGATATTGCAAAAATATTAGACATATCTTCAAACGCGGCGTCTGTGAGAATAAACAGAGGGCTTGCCGAACTTAGGTTTAACCTCAAAATCTGAAATGAGAGAAATACTGACTGCCCTCCTTTTCGTTTTTTCTTCAGCTTATATGCCTATGAGAATGTGAATGGTTGTGCTTTGACTTGTACCCTTTGAGACAGAAAACCGCCAGAAGTGTCACAATCGGAACCGTAAGTACCCTTGAATTACGAAATGGTGTTGAGGCGAGGTTTGAGAGGCGCCTTTTGAGGCGCGGCTCTCGCCCGAGAGAGGAGATTTTTAGTAAAAAATCTCCGTGCGCCAAAAAGACTCGCCGAAAAAGACATTTCGTAATTCACAG
>JAUYJM010000021.1 GCA_030689285.1 bacterium | reverse complement strand
AATACTATTTATTTGTTTTCGGTAGACAGTATAAACATTGCTTTTTTAGGACCACTCGGAAATGAAGAACTTTCAAAAGAGTCCCGTGAAGCTATAGGCAGCCCGGACATTCTTTTTATTCCGGTTGGCGGAAAAGGCATGCTGGATGCTAAAAGTGCAGCAAAGCTCGCTTCTACGCTCGAGCCGAAGCTGATCATTCCTATGGACTACGATGACGCCTCTCTTAAAGCATTTCTAAAAGAGCTTGGAGAAGAAAAAGCAGAAGTTGTAGATAAATTAACGTTGAAGAGAAAAGATTTAGAGACAAAAGAAGGAGAAGTGATAGTATTAAAAGCAAGCTAAATTAAAACTTATGAAAAAAATAATTCACCACATAAGACACGTTCGCAGACAGCCAGAGCATGTAAAGAGGCACATTTTGCATGTGGTTACTGGTGTTTTTGGATTTATTTTGGTCATGCTTTGGATATATTCTCTCGGCACAAATTTTACAAACAATGAAACACAAGATAGAGTAGAGAATGACGTCAAACCGCTTTCTGCGCTCAAGGCAAACTTTGTCGGGGGATATCAGAGCATAGTTAACCCAGCTTCAGAGGCGCAGTACGCAGAATAAATTTTTATGGCAAAGCAATCCAAAGAATCAAATGAAAAATTGGTAGGAGGGGACACGATTCTGCCGGTAGACGTGGTGGCAGAAATGAAGGAGTCATACTTGGCATATGCCATGTCGGTCATCACTTCGCGCGCATTACCGGATGTAAGGGACGGCCTCAAGCCGGTGCACAGGAGAATATTGTTTGCTATGAACGAGCTTGGACTCACTTCTTCGGCGCGTTTCCGTAAATCTGCGGCGGTAGTCGGAGATGTGCTCGGAAAATATCATCCGCATGGAGACACGGCTGTGTATGATTCTATGGTAGGTATGGCTCAAGAATTTTCTTATCGCTATCCGCTTGTCTTGGGGCAGGGAAACTTCGGCTCTATAGATGGCGACAATCCGGCAGCTATGCGTTATACCGAGGCAAAAATGTCTAAGATCTCAAATGAGATGCTTCGCGATTTAGAAAAAGAAACTGTAGATTTTCGGTCAAACTATGACCAGACCAGAAAAGAACCTATAGTATTTCCGGCGAGCGTTCCTGCGCTCTTGCTCAATGGCACTCTCGGTATCGCGGTCGGTATGGCGACGAATATCCCTCCGCACAACTTAGGTGAAGTTTTAGATGCTACGATGCACTTGATAGACAATGAGGATGCAGCCACCGAAGACTTGATGCAATTTATCAAAGGTCCGGATTTCCCGACAGGCGGTATTGCGTTTGGTTCTAAAGATATGCTGCATGCGTATTCTTCTGGCCGAGGCGGGGTGGTATGCCGAGGCGAGGCAGAAATCGTGGAACAAAAAGACGGAAATTTTTCGATAATAATTACTTCTATTCCTTTCCGAGTAAATAAATCAAATTTGATCGTAAGTATTGCTGAGTTGGTTCAAGAGAAAAAACTCGAAGGCATCAAGGCTCTTCGCGACGAGTCCACCAAAGACATCCGAGTAGTCATAGATTTAAAATCTAGCGCTCATCCGGAAAAAGTTCTAAATTATATTTACAAAAATACCCAGCTCGAATCCAATTTTAATTTCAACATGGTGGCCTTGGTAGACGGCGTGCCTCAAACTCTTTCGCTCAAGTCTATTCTTACGGAATTCATTGCTCACAGGCAGGAAGTCGTGAAGAGGCGCTCTATATACGACCTTAGGAGGGCTGAAGAAAGAGAGCACATTTTGCTTGGTCTCAAAAAGGCGCTAGATAAGATAGATAAAGTTATCAGCGTCATTCGCGCTTCCAAGACTTCCCAAATTGCAAAAGTTAATTTGATAAAAGAATTTAAGTTCTCAGAATTGCAGGCCGCGGCTATATTGGAGATGAAGCTGGCCAAGCTAGCCGGCCTAGAGAGACAGGCAGTGGAAGACGAGCTAGCTGAAAAGCAAAAATTTATCGCTCTAATGAAGGACCTCCTTGCCAGTCCTAAAAAAATACTTAAAACTATTTCTACTGAGCTCAAAGAGATTCGAGAAAAATATTCTGATGACCGAAGAACAAAGATAGTAAAAGGCGGAGTCAAAGAAATTTCCGAAGAAGACCTCGTGCCGGAAAAAGAAACCGTGCTTGTCTTAACTGCCGGAGGATATGTGAAATGTACCGATCCATCTGAATACCGGGCCCAGAAGCGCGGCGGCGTGGGGGTGATAGATCTGGAGACCAAAGAAGAAGACTTTGTGACTATGCTTGTTTCCGGTTCTACTCACAGCAACCTTTTGTTTTTCACCAACCTCGGGAAAGTTTACCAAATGAAAATGTATGACATACCGGAAGGCAGGCGCGCTACTCGCGGAAAATCTATCATGAATTTCTTGCAGCTCTCCGGAGAAGAAAAAGTAAATTCTATATTGGCCTTACCTAAAGATCTTTCCAAGGCCTCCTCGTCACTCATGCTTATGACCAAACACGGAACTTCTAAAAAGATGTCTACCGAGAGCTTTAAAGATGTAAGGAGAAGTGGAATTATTGCTATTAGATTAGATAAAGATGATCAGCTTATATCTGCGCTTTCTGCAGAAAAAGGGGACGAAGTAATAGTGGCTACCGCTTTGGGCCAATCTATAAGATTCAAAGAATCTGATGTCAGGGAAATGGGCCGGACCGCAGGAGGCGTTACGGGTATAAAACTGGGCAAGGATGACGAAGTAATAGGTGTGGACGTGATCAAGAAAGATCAAAAAGAAGGATCATTCCTTACTATGAGCGACAACGGCTTCGGCAAGAAAACTAGTCTAAAAGAATACAAAGTTCAGAAGCGGGGAGGCTCCGGAGTAAAAACAGCAAAAGTAACTTCTAAAACAGGCAAGCTCATCGTAGCAAAAGTGCTTTCGGGTGAGGAAGAAGAGTTGATCGCTATGTCTAAAAAGGGCCAGGTGATAAGAACTCCACTTAAAGAAATTTCTTCACTCGGTAGACAGACGCAAGGTGTTACTATCATGCGACTTCGCGCCGGAGATTCTATCGCCTCGCTTACTTGCGTCTAATTCTCCTCAGGAGGGGAATAGGTATGCTATAATTATTCCATGTTTACTGATCCGATAAAAAATTTAAATGCTCTCGGACTTCGAGAAGATGATATCGTGGCTGACCTCGGAGCGGGAACAGGATATTATTCTCTGTTTGCCGGAGCCCTGGTTGCGAAAGGAAAAGTGTATGCGGTGGAGCTTGATAAAAATTATCTAGAAACTATTAAGCATAAAGTAAAAGAATCGCATATAAAAAACGTAGAAATAATTTGGGGAAATATAGAGAAAATTGGGGGAACAAAACTTGCGGATGGTATTGCTGACGCTGTAATAGTTTCCAATGTGCTGTTTTCTCTTGAAGACAAGCAGGCATTTATGGAAGAAATAAAAAGAATATTGAAGCCCGGAGGCAAGGTGCTTTTAGTGGATTGGAGAGAAGATTCGGTGATGGGAAGCAGGATCACAATCCCAAAAGCGAAGTCTCTCGGGATATTTGAAAAAGCGGGCTTTGCTCTAGCTCGTGATATAGATGCGGGAAATCACCATTATGGTATGATATTAAACAAGAAACAAAATAAGGAATGAAACCAAACTTCCAACTTATCATAATAGTAATTTTTATTGCTGCTGCTATCGTGGGTATTTTGGTTTTTTCCGGAGCGATACCTATCGGTGAAGATAAAGAAGGAAGTATGGGAACAGTTGTCTTGTGGGGCACAGTGCCCGCAGAATTTGTTTCCGTGCCACTTGAAGAATTCAATAAAGCCAATCCCTCTTTTGTAGTCAAGTATGAGCAAAAATCTTCGGCTACTTTTGACCGCGACTTATTGGAAGCTCTAGCTTCTGGCAGGGGACCCGACCTTTTTTTACTACCGGACAACCTGGCGTATCATTATGCTAATAAAATATTTACTGTTCCGTATGCGAGCTTCCCAGTTTCAACTTTTAAGAATACCTTTGCCGGTGCCGGAGAAGTATTTCTAACCTCCGGAGGCATTATGGCTTTTCCGATGACTATTGATCCGCTCGTGATGTATTACAACCGAAGCATTTTGGATGCCAATGGAATTGTTTACCCGCCCGCATCTTGGGAAGATCTGGCAAACATGGTTCCCGTGCTTACCAAAAGAGACGAATCCGGAAAGATAACGGAGAGCGCGGTAGCCCTGGGACACGCTTCAAATATAGTTCATGCCAAGGAGATACTTACCACGCTGTTTATGCAGGCTGGAAATCCAATAGTCGTGGAAGACAGAGGAGCTTTGAGCGCCAGTTTGGATTCTTCTATTGGGAATTATAACTTGCCGTCTATTTTAAAATTTTATACGGATTTTGCCGACCCCAATCATTCCGCATATTCTTGGAACAGATCTTTTGCAAACTCAGACGATGTTTTTTCTAGTGAAAACGTCGCATTTTATTTTGGTTTCGCGAGCGAACTCGGTTCTTTGGTAAACAGAAACCCAAACCAAAACTTTTTTGTAGCGCCTATTCCTCAGATTAAAGACTCTAAATTTAAACTCACGGGCGCGCGAGTTACAGGGCTTGCTATATCTTCCGCATCTAAGAATTTCAATACTGCTTTTACCGCAGCTTCGCTTTTGGCTACCAGCAACTTTGCCTATAAATTTGCCGTATCTCAAAATCTGGCTCCGGCCCGTCGAGACTTGCTTGCCTTAAAGCTGGAAGATTCTTACTCCCCGATTTTTTATGATTCGGCACTGTATGCCAAAGGTTGGCTGGACCCTTCACCAAAAGATACGGATAGCATCTGGGCGGGGATGATAAACGCTGTACTTTCAAACAGCATGACAGTAAACGACGCCATCAAAGATGCGAGCGCCAAGCTGCAGATTTTATTATTTAGATAGGGATAGGCGTTAGGCTCTAGGCATTAGCAAAACAAATACATGAAAAAAACTACGAAAATTTTAATAAATCTAGTAATCGCTGTAATATTATTCTTGCCGGTTGTAGGTTTGGCAGATGAAAGACTTGTGCCATGCGATACCGGAGAAGCCTGTAATTTTGGAGCTCTTATGCAGTTGATAGACAATGTGATAAAATTTGCGCTCTTTAAAATGGCTGTGCCCATTGCGGCGATAATGTTTGCGTATGCGGGATTCAAAATGATTACTGCAGGAGGGGAGGCAGCAAGTGCTCGGACTCAAGCCAAGGAGATTTTTATTAACACAGCTGTTGGCCTTGTCATAGCCATAGCTGCGTGGCTTATTGTCAGCACCATCCTTGCAATTCTGGGGTACGAAGGGGGTT
Source organism: bacterium (assembly GCA_030689285.1). Classification (GTDB taxonomy): domain Bacteria; phylum Patescibacteriota; class Minisyncoccia; order Phycocordibacterales. The sequence continues at coordinate 5,245 of JAUYJM010000021.1, read as the reverse complement.
GGATAGGTTTATATATTAAGTTATAATATGAATATGAAATTTATAAAAGATAATTGGCAAACGACACTCGTATTTACTTTTGGTTTTATTTTACCAATTACTGCATTTGGGCAAGGCACAGTCCCCGCACCTAAATGTCTACCTGGCCAAATTTGTAATCCGTTACCTAAGATTACTTCCATACCTAATCTAATACAAACAATTCTCGAAGGAGCTATAAAAATAGGCCTACCCATAGTGGCGCTCGCTATAATATATGCTGGATTTCTTTTTGTTTTTGCTAGAGGCAATCCAGAGAAGCTTGGCACAGCTAAAGATACTTTGCTATACACACTTATAGGAGCGGCGATACTCCTAGGGGCGTGGGCGATTGCAAAAATGATAGAAAGCACGGTTTTGGGTATTACCAGCACATAATTAATCAAATGAAAAAATTATTTAAATTCGTTTCAGTATTTTCTTTCTTAGTTCTGCTCCCGATGGTTAGCTTGGCTCAGCCGGCTTTTCAAGGCCCTTGTCCGGGAACCGGTCTTCCTGTAAACCCTGATGGCACCTGCGGTGCTTCTAGCAGCATCGGAAGCTTGCTCGCCAATATTCAACAGCTTATAAATTCCATCGTTCCTGTCCTAATTGCGCTTGGTGTGGTGTATTTCGTGTGGGGTGTAGTGCGATTCATGATTGGCGATACTGAAGAGGCCAAGACCAAAGGTAAAGACACCATTGTGTATGGAATTATCGGGTTTGCAATTATTATCGGATTGTGGGGGTTGGTGAATATAGTGGTCAATACTTTAGGATTTGGAGGCGCTGGAGCGCTAACTCCGCCGACTCTGACTACCGTAGCTGCTGCTCCCGAGGGAACCTGCACAATGGGCACTAACATTCAAGGACTCCTTGGATTCTTTGTCTGCCTCATTAACAACTCTATAATTCCTCTGATTTTTGCTATAGCTGTGGTCATGTTTATATGGGGAGCGGTTAAATTCTTTATAATCAATGCCGATGAGGAGGCCCAGAGAGAGCAGGGCAAGCAGTTTATGATCTGGGGGATCATAGCTTTGACGGTCATGACTACAGTCTGGGGCATAGTAGGGGTATTGGGAGACACATTTAACTTAAAGCGCAACGCTCTTCCGCAAGTTTGCCCTCCAGGATCAACCCAGTGCGATAAACAATAAACAAGTTTCCTTTTATTTTTAAAGTGTTACAATTAAAGTATATTATTAGTTATTAATAGGTCGCTTAATTATTAGGTTAATTTATACATTATGAAAAAGAAATTGGTATTGCTTACAGGTTTGGTGATGATGAGTCCGGTAGCGGCTTTCGCTCAAGGAGTAGGAATCTCAGGTTCAACTTCTACGGGTTGTGATTATGGTCAAGGGGGAACATTGTTTGGAGTATTGTGCCGAGTGGGACAATTCTTGAACTCTATCGTTCCTGTGCTTATAGCACTCGGAGTAGTTTACTTCGTATGGGGAGTCATCAGCTTTGTGATGGCGGGGGATGAAGAGGCAAAGACAGCAGGAAGAGACAGAATTATCTTCGGCATCATCGGCTTGGCGGTGATCATCGGTATGTGGGGACTTGTAAATCTTCTAAGAAATACATTCCTTCTAAACAACGATACTAGAATCACCCTTCCAACAGTGCCTGTTATTCTAGATACACCTAGACGCTAAACAATGGATTTATTTTCCACCAAAATTGCCCATGCGAGCTTGGATAGCTTTCTGGTGAAAGTGAGCGATAATATAATAAATCCTCTTATTATATTTATGTTTGCGCTTGCGATGGTTTTCTTCCTCTATGGCGTCCTTGAATTTTTCTTAAATCAAGACAACGAAGAAGCGAAAACCAACGGCAAGAGCCATATGATCTGGGGAGTTATCGGACTTACTATCATGCTCGGTGTATGGACTATCCTAGGGATGATCATAAATACATTCAATCTAAAAGATATTGATGTGAAAGATGGAAATATAAAAGTGGATTTACAGTAAGAAAATAAAACTGAGTAAAAATGAAAAAAGGCGGACTCGAGTGAGTCCGCCTTTTCGTTTGCGCTGGCCTTGCGCGATATTGACCGTTAGGTGCATGGCGGAATGTCGCCAATGCGGATTGGATAAATCCGAAAAGGAACATGTCCGTTCACCTCGTCCTTCGGGTCTGTGAAGACCTTCGGGCCGTATCTCTCAGGTTGGGGAAGTTTTTGACACTTCCCGTTGTAGAGAATTGCTTTTTCACCTGGGTATTTCACCAGGATTTCCTGCTCCGTCTCGATGTTGAACGCGTAGTCCAACGTGAGAGTAGCAGGCGTTGTGGCGTAAATGACCGCCGGCAACGTCTCTGTTGTTGGTGTCGACGCGGCGGTGTAGCTTGCTTCTTGTCGCGCCTCAGCCTTTTTGGCGAGTGCTTTTTCTTCGCGGTCTGTTGCTGCGCATCCTCGTACTCCCCAAACCAGGAAAATCGCGAGAATGATCATCCAGATCATCTTGAAGAGCGGCCAGATTTTCTGGCTGGTGCCAGTAATCTCAGGATCTTTCGCGCCAGAAGCGTGGTCGGGTTGTGCATGATCGCTCATTTCTTCTTGTCTCCTTCCTTAGGTCCGCTACCACCCTGAGCCATGCCCATAAGTAGGGCGGCAAGAGCTTCACCACCCTTACCCTCCACTTGGTTGATGTGCTTAGTTACGTCTTTATGGAGAATCATGGCGTCGTTGAGACTTTCTCCGTCGCTGATTCGTCCTCGTCCTTTTCCCTGGAGTTCTTTTGCAATTTCTTTGACTTTACGTGCGATGTATTGAGTTGCACGGACCTTTTGTACGCTTTCTTCGTAATCCAGGTCCGCGAGAGAGACAACAGGAATGTGTACTCCGCAGATCTCCTCAAGTTTCATCTCAGTAAACTTCTGTTGAAGGATTTTTTCTGCATCTTCTTGTTTTTCCTTGGCATCTTCGGCATTGTGCCGTGCGATATATGCAGATAGTACGCCGCTTCCTGCTTTTGTGAGGATGTCCTCGACAGATTCGCGACCTACACCTATGTACTTAATGGCATCTACCACTTTGTATGGTGCTTGCCATGTTGCATGCATCTTCGGACCATCTTTTGAAGGATAGTCCTCCGTTTTGCCTAACGGGAGCAAGCGCAGATTGATGTAGTTTCCAATCTTAACTTGTTCCCAGGGGTAACGGAAGTGTAAGCCTGTCCGATACTCTCTGAGAGCATCAATGTCTTCCCTGAGTAGGTTTATGGTAACGAGTGCCGTATACTCCGGTACTGAAACCATGAACGGCCGAACAGAGAAGGACATTACGAAGGCCCAGAGTGCCAGGCCGAATTGCAACCTTACACCGAGCCATGCGGTTAGAACAACGCTGAGCACCAAAAGCAGCACCCAGCTAATGAGAGCGACGGCCATCCTGGGCGCCTGCTCCACCTTACTGAGAATGTCTTTCACAACAGTGTTCATTTCATCTCCTCAGCACTTCTAGAGTGCGTGTTGATTGTCAATTGTCCTGCGTCACTGGGACGCAAATTCAAAAAACTATTTTGATTTCAAAGCAACTACAGATACCTTTATATTGTATCATATAATAACGAAAAAGTCAAGCCATTTCTGGCCTGACTTTTTCTAAAATTACTTTTAATTGCAAGGTTTATCCGGTAGTGAATTTTGGCGATGTGCATAGCACAAGTCCTGAAGGACTTCGCCAAAATCTACTACGGGATTAATCGTGCTTGAGCGGGGTTGCGTGATACGCTTCCTCTCCGCCAAATAATTTCCTAGCCAACATTACCAATAACAGGATAATTATTGCGAACAATACCCATTGAACTGCTCCGGAAGGGAGAAAAGTGTTTCCACCGTAGATTACATTTGAAGTCAGGTTGCTGAAATCTTCTGGTTCTCCTGGCATGCCGTTATAATTATTTTGTGGATCTTGGTTAACTTGAGCGGGATTCACAATTACATTTTTCACAGTGAAGAATTTTGAATTAGAGAATCCTCCGCCGGGTGCGCCGTTGTAAACTGTTACATAGAATCCGCCGTCTCTCTGATACATATCTGCACCGTTAACGTTTAACAAGAGGTGAGTGGAGTCTATGAAAGTTGTAGAGCGATTGGTGCCGTTTATTCTAGCTATAGAGCTTGGAATGAAACCGGAACCATTGATAGTAATAGTTCTTGCATTCGGGCTCTGGTCTCCTGATTTAGGGGAGAGAGAATAAATTATAGGTTTTGGGTTATAAGCTTGTTCTGTTTCTACAGGACCACTGTTTGGAGTAAAGACATAAGGCTCACCATAAGTAGTGTTGTAGCCGCCTTCCGCAGAAGCTGGGGCAGGCAATAAAAGCAAGCCCAAAGCCAAAATAATAAGCATAATCAGGGCTATATTTATTGAATTTTTGATTAATTTACTCATATGGATAGTATAGCATATTACTACCCAAATGTCAAGTGGTGCCGGGAGAGGGACTCGAACCCTCAAGTCTTGCGACACTAGTTCCTAAGACTAGCGCGTATACCAATTCCGCCATCCCGGCATAACATTTTGTGCTTTTGCTTGGCACTTTGTGACCACAAATAATTTCTCGCCGTCGCTCGAAACTTTCGCGGTCCCGACTCACCATTTTTTCTGCTGAAAAAATAAGGCTCCGTCTCGCTCAAGTTAGGGAAAGCAAAGCAGATTGCTTTCCCTAACCTTGTGCGCCCAGAAGGGATCGAACCTTCGACCTTATCCTTAAGAGGGATCTGCTCTACCAGCTGAGCTATGGGCGCAAATAAATTTTAAAAAACTTCTTCCCGGGGCCCGAGGTGGGAATCGGCGATTACATCGCCAGGTGATTTTCCTGTTTTAATAAACATGGAAAATCCTTTCAATCCCCGCACGCAAGCAAATAAATTTGCTTGCTCTCGTGCTGTGTCTTTACTATACCAAGTTAGAACCTATTTTCAAAATCGGTAATCACTAGCGTTCCCCCGCGCGTGCTACGCACGCCTCTGTGCGAAGCACAGAGCTTTCCAAGAATGGAAAGTGCGGGGAAACGCTGAACGGCTCAAATGGCAGGAAATGAGCCGTTCAAGAAAAAATGGACTCGGTTTTGCGAAACTATTTTCTGGGAAAGGATTCGCAAAACCGAGACTGATGTTTTTGAAATTCGGCAGGGATTTTGAATTTTGTCCGCGCGGAGGAAGGGTCTGGGAGGGAATCCGCGCGGGCTTTTGAATTTTTGTTTTG
>JAUYJM010000050.1 GCA_030689285.1 bacterium | reverse complement strand
ACGAAAGAAAACAGTGGACAAGAAAGAGGATGACTCCTGTAGATTACAGGAACCATCTTTTGACCCAGACCCCGAGGGTTTAGAGGTTGCAAAGTGTCTACTTTATGGGGTACAGATCAAGCAAGCAGTTGCTTTGCTCGGGGGCAAAACTACGCTTCGCTTGTTTTGCCCCCGGGAGGAATCGAACCTCCATTACGAGATCCGCAATCTCGCGTTCTATCCATTAAACTACGGGGACTCCTGACTGCTATATGATACACGTTACACGTTGCGTGTTTAATAGTCAAAATCCTAAATATTCCATAATCTGTTGCGTTAGCGGCTCATGGAGTTCTTCTTCTTTTGCGTATTTGGATAACATATTTTTTACCTCGTCTGCTTCAACCCCTTCCATCTGGATTGTTACAATAGGGCTTAGCATGTGCTTGGTTTTAAGTATAAGACGAGGGCTTCTGTCTCCAAATTCTATCCAGAAAGATATCAGTTCCTCCGCATTTATTGATAGACCGCCGGCGTATACTCCTGTGGATGAGATTGAGCAAGAGATTTCTTTAGGCGGGCGGCTGGCATACATAGCGAGCGAAAATGAGCCCAAAATTATAACAAAAGCAAAAAGGAGATTGTTTAATATGACTGCTGTAGCCGCCAAAGCTATGGTTATAATCCCTACAGCCCAATACCAATCCGCGGTTTTCTTTCTAAACCGGTATTCGTGAGTTTTCCACTCAAGTGGTTTTTGCATAGAGGAATTTTACCACAAAATTTACTTGCGCGCAGTTTGTATTCATGTAACCCCTTCACCCTCTTATTCTCCCTTTCGTAAAGGGAGCACTGCATTCTTATGCGGGGCAGGAATAATTTTCAATTTTGCCCTGTAAAATCGCTTCGCTCTCACGGGGCAGGCAATTTTCAATCATAGAACCAAACAAGGCGGGACGAATATCGGCTACGAATTTGATGCATTGAAAATTTCGGGATTTGATTGAAAATTGAAAATTGTAAATTCTCTCGCCCTTTTGCTCCACCGCTAAAGCTAAGGCGACACGCAGTAGAAAAGGAGGAATAAAGCCATTTCTCTGCAGGTGTGAGGGGTTACAAGCCAAAACCTTGACTTCCTACGGATTTTAAGTATGATTTTTGGCAGTTTCCGCGGCTGATTCGCAAAAAACCTAAAACCTGGACGAAAGGGAAAAAATGAATGACAGCTCGATTGAAGTTGAAAGAACGTTAACAAAAATAAAAACACTTCCGCTTTTTAAGGCGGAAGAGAGGAAGTGGGGATTGGAACCACTAATTTTCCTTCTTATCGGTTTTGTCCTTTTGGCGTACGAGGGCAGCGCGCATTCTCTGGATGTGGTTAGCGAAACCATAATACTTGTCGTGTTTCTGGCGGGACTTATGGGGGTTACGAGAAGCATCGGCATCCCATTGGGGATACCGCTTTCCGCGATACCTGTGGTTTGCGGATTCGGCTCCATGTTTATGGACTCGTTTCTAATACTCCTGCTTATAAGCCGAACAAATTTTGAGGGGGAAATACTGGAAGTCTTGAAGTTCAAAACTTATTGCACTATCGCCGCTCTTGTCGGAGGCATAGGGACGTACTTTGGCGAGGTCTATATGCTACCCCTCTGTCTTAAGTATGGTATGAGAGAGTGGTGGTGTATGTTGCCTTTTTGGCCACCTATCGCGATACTGCTTTCGGTACTGGCGTTTCTGTGTTCGCGGTTGAAGATTGTTTTGGCCGCCACTCCGCTTGTCAGAGAAAACGGAGGAGGGGCACACGGCGCGGCGAGGTTGTCTTGGCAGGACATTGGAGAATTCTGTTTTTTTATCGCGCTTTTGCTTTACACTAAAAATCCGATTCTCTGTATCTTGTCGTTGACTTTGTGGTCGTGTTTTAGCGGACAAGGTGATGACTTGATAAAAGGGGTATGGGATGTGGACAGGGCGGTGCTCGGTCTTTTAGTTTTCGCTCTTCTCTTGGTGCATGCGCCGGCGTTTGTTCTCACGGACTGGACGCTCGCTCTTTTTTCCAAATCGGAAGGCTGGTATGTGTTTATTCCAGCTTTCGCCAATTCCGTTTTGGCAGGGGCTCTTCTTTCCGCAACCGGCGACTTTTGGACAGAAGCCCTTATTCTTTCAACGGCTGTGCAGTTTATGCCGTTTTCGTCCCTTGTAGGACTTATGGTTTTCAAACCTAAGGAGTGGTTGTCATATTTCAAGACGGCATTTCCTCTTATGGTGTTTTGGTTCGTTCTTTGCGGAACATATCTTTTCTTCATTTGGAAACCGTTTCTTGAAGAACCTTTTTATTCGGTCTTTGAAAAAAGACCGGCGCTTGTGGAGGCGGCTGAACTTCACTAAGCATTGAGTTCTTTTCACCAAAACAGCCCCGCCCTGCACTCAAATTGCGCAGGGCGGGTTTTTTTTATTTCTCCGTTTTAGAGCTTATACCATCCCCAATTAACCATTCCACATCTTACCCCAAATTTCGGCTACAAGACGAGTGGATGCACCCGTAGATGCTATAAGCTTAGTGTGTTGAAGTTCCTCCAGACGTTCTTGGTGGAGATACCGAGATTCTTTTTTGTACGTTTAGGTTTTGTCATAAACTTAACATAGCGTTTCGTCTATCAGCCTCAGGAGCTTGTCGTTACCCTCAAAAGGAATGAAAGAAATCATCGGTATCTCCTCGACACTTGTCTGGTTCACTTCTTGGGTAATTTTTTCTTTAAGGTTTGCTTTGGTGTAAGTCAGGATATAGCAGTAAGGCATTTCAACAATCTCTCCTTTCCACCAAAACTTCGCAGGACCTTCTAAAATAGGACCTCCAAGGATTAACTTTTTCTGAAGTAAAGAATCTAAAATAGAGCTTGCTTGCTCTTTATTTTCTGCACTTATTAAAACCTGATAGTAATTTGAACTTTCCATAGTTCGAATCCCTTAAGGGCTCACTCATTTTATCATTTTTCCGTTTTGAGATATAGCGCAAAATAAGGGAATTCTGTCGCTACTTTTCAAAACTACTGGCGGTGGGAGTGAGATTCGAACTCACGAGGCCTTTCGACCTGGCGGTTTTCAAGACCGCTCGTTTAAACCACTCACGCATCCCACCGTACTTAATTCTGTTCATAATCTAACCGCATTACAGGCCTAAGAGCCCACCAACTATCTAAACGCAACATACAAGGGAAAATATAGCTTGCCCCCACACCAATATTCATTGGTGTGCGCTTGAGAAGCATGCGGGGGCTTGCCCTTACCGAAATGTCCAAAATTCTGCTCCAAAACAACAGACCCGGAAAAGTTCCTCAAAAACTCCTCCAACAATGGTCATAGTATCAAATTTTATGGCTTATTCAATCTCGCGTCACACTTTCGTTACATGATGCTCATTTTACGTTATACTGTATTTATGAGAATAATGGGTATTGATTTCGGGTCAAAAAGGGTGGGAATAGCAATTTCCGATGAGGACGAAAAAATCGCTTTTCCAACCGTAGTTTTACCAAACGACAAAAATCTTCTAAATGAAGTGCATAAAATCTGCGAGGCCAACAAAGTCGGCGAGGTTGTTTTCGGCGAGTCAAACGACTTGGACGGCAAACCGAATCCGATAATGAAAAAGATTGAAGACTTTAAGAAGAAAGCCGCGGAAAAAATAAAAGTTCCATTTAAAATGGAACCGGAATTTTTCACTTCCGTGGAGGCGGAAAGAATACAAGGAAAAACGGAAATGCAGGACGCGTCGGCGGCGGCGCTTATTTTGCAAAATCACTTAGACAAACACCAAAAGTGAAAATGATTTCTTTTGATGATTTCAAAAAACTGGAAATAAAGATCGGTGAAATAAAATCCGCTGAAAAAGTTCCGGACACTGATAAGCTTTTGCGTCTTTCAGTTGACATGGGGGAGGAGAGTCCTCGCCAGATTATTTCAGGAATAGCCGAGTATTTTCCGGACACAAAAGAGCTTGTGGGCAAAAAATGCGCTTTTGCGGCCAATTTGGAACCCAAAACTATAAAAGGAATTGAAAGTGGGGGAATGATTTTGGCTGTTCTTGACCGCGAGCGAACCGCCTTCTCTTTGCTTGAAGTTTCTTCCGACATATCACCTGGCTCACTTGCCTCGTAAAAACAAAATGGCAGAAACTTTTCACACAAATGACAGTGTTTCGGAAAAAAAACAGCTCAATTTTAGGGAAAAAACACAGAGTCTGATAATTAGGCATATGCAGGGCACTCACGCGAGCGCTTGGCTTTTCGGCATTTCTTTCGCGGAGGCGTCTTTTTTCCCGATTCCACCGGACTTTTTTCTTTTACCTGTTGTTTTTCGGTCGCATCACAAATGGCTTTGGTACAGCCTTGTAGTGATAGTCGGTTCTATAGCCGGCAGTCTTCTCGGTTATGCCATTGGAGCATGGGTTTTTCACCAATTTGGTGAATCTCTAGTATCTGCTTACAATCTAAAAGACGACCTTGATATAGTGGTTGCCGCTTTTCAGAATCACGCATTTTTAACCGTTTTTACCGCGGCTTTTACGCCTCTGCCTTTCAAACTTTTTACCATCGCGGCGGGTATCGCAAAAATAAATATCTCGGTTTTCATAATCGCGGCTCTGGCAGGCAGAGGTATGCGTTTTCTGATTGTCGGATATATGGCGAGCCTTTTCGGTGAAAAGTTGGGAGAAAAAGCTTTCAAGCATTTCAACATACTCACCGCTCTTTTTGCCGTTTTGGTGCTTATCTACACACTCATACAATTTCTGTAATTTATAATGTCGTATTATAATAAACTGTATGGCACACAATGTTCTGGATTCTTTTCCCACTCCTAAAATCTTGCGTATGGAAAGCGCAGGTATGGATGTTTCTGATGGAGCAGTGAGGTTTGTGGCGCTTGAGTCCAGGAAGGGCAAATCAACGCTTTTGAAGTATGGCGAAAAAGAGATACCGGAAAACGCGATAATATCCGGACATATTCAAAAGCCGGAAATTGTGACGCAAGTCTTGTCCGATTTGGCAAAACAGCACAACCTTACCAACGTAAAAGTCACGATGCCCGAAGAAAAGCTGTTTTTGTTTAAAACCTCAATTCCTGTTTTGTCGGAAAAAGAAATTAGAAGCGCGGTGGAATTTAAGCTTGAGGAAAATGTTCCGATTGAAGCAAACAAAATCAACTTTGATTTTTCGGTTCTAGCCCACCCCGGCCGCAGGGATCATGAGGATGTAATTGTTGCGGCTATTCCAAAAAAGGTGGTAGAGGTTTATGAGTCGGTTTTTGCCGGCGCGGGACTTTTTCCCATCGTCTTTACGGTTAAGTCTCAGTCTGTAAGCCGGTCAGTGGTGGCAAGGGGCGATAAATCCGCATTTTTAGTGATACATGTTGAAAATCAGCGTACAGGCCTTTATGTAGTAAGCGACGAGTTGGTGCAGTTTACTTCGTCCGTGTCTGTCGGTGAAAACCAGTTTAAAAACTTAGCGGCTAAAAAATTGAGTATTTCTTTAAGCGAAGCAGAGCAGCTCATAGATACGCAGTGTTACGGTGACGAAAAAATGGACAAAAGGTTGCCGGCAGTTTTAAAAGAGGCGGTTTTGGATTTTACCGGCGAGATAAATAAAACTTTGATTTATTGGAACACACACAAAGACAATTCCGGTGAGCAGGGCAAACAGATTTATAATGTCATAATGTGCGGCAAAGCGGCTCTTATGAAAGGCGTGCCGGAACTCATATCTCACGGAATACGTTTAAATGTGTCCGTGGCTGACGTATGGCAAAACGCCTTTTCCACTTCCGAATTTATTCCGCCCATAAGTTTTTTTGAGTCTCAAGATTTTGCCGCCGCCATAGGCACCGCATTGCCCGAGTTATGAAAGTCAACGCCGGTCTAAAGCAGTCTGTAGTTCAAAGTCTGGCGCCTTAAATTAAAATATGTTTAATCTTTTATCAGACGAGCAAAAAATGTTCGTGCGCCGCGAATACAAGAAGCGTTTCTTGGCAGTAATATTCGGGGGATTGGGCGCTATAATGTTTTCCGCTTCTTTGGTTCTGATACCTTCGCTTGTTTTGGTGTACAACCAGCACAAGCTTGCAAAAGACTCTCTGGAATTTCTTGAAAGAAAAACAGAGGAGGTCGGAGGAAATGCCACTCAAGAGATTTCCCGCATAAAAGAGCTTGCAAAACTGGTCAACGCTTCGCAGGAAGAAACAGCTTTCGCTCCGGTTCTGGAAAAAATCGTATCAAGCAAAAACTCTTCCGTGACTTTGACTCAATTCACTTTCATACATTTAAAGAATGTAAAAGAAGGCGCGCCACCTTACGATCTGCGCATCAGTGGTGTGGCGAAAACTCGCACGGGGCTTTTGGATTTCGTTAAAAAGCTGGAACAGCAAGAGGATTTTTGGGAGGTAAACCTTCCCGTGTCGCATTTAGCAAAAGAAAGGGATATAGTTTTTTCACTGGCGCTTAAAATGAATCCGTAAATGGAACCAAAATCTTCAAACAAAATAAAAGCGCAGGTCGCGGGAAGTTTCACCTTCTTTCTTTTGTCTCTGGTGTTGTATGTCGGGGTATTCTTTTTTACAATCTTTTCGGCGGGTTCTGCTTCCACTCTTATGAAAAAAGCGGCAGAAAAAGAAAGGCAGGAAAAGCAAGCCGTGGACTTAAAAGAAACAATGCGCGAGGCTTCTGTATTTGTCGAAACTGTGAGTGCCACCATAATAGGCGACGATATTGTAACTTTCCTCTCTCTCTTGGAAAATATAGGCGATACGACGGGAGCGGATATAGAGATTGAGTCTTTGGATCAGGCAGGGGCGGGAGGTTCATCCGCCGGAATATTTATAGACAAACTTTCCGTGAGGTTGTCTTTAAAAGGTTCTTGGGATGAGGTTTTTCGTTCTCTCGCCGCTATAGAGGCGGCTCCTTATAGTGTTGCGGTAGAACAAGCTCAGGTGGAAAAAAACAAAGAAGAAGACTTGTGGAGGGCGGAATTGACTTTTTCAGTCTTAAAATATAAATAATTTTGTATGGGAGCAAAACTAAAAACAGTCAAAACAAAGCTCAAAAAGATTTTTAGCTTCAGAATAGGCGAAAACATTCATACTGACTGGAAGTTTCTTTTGTCCATTTTTGTACTAACCGCTCTTGTTGTAATTATGTGGACGGGTTATATTTTCTGGAAAATAGAAAATGGCGCTTTGTGGGGGGGCGGGGAAGAAATAAATTTGCTTCCTCCCCAAACCATTGACGAAGGCTTGCTTGGAAAAGCCGCCGGAGTCATAGAATCTAAAAAGAAAGTTTTTGAAAACATTTCTTGGCAGAAAATACCAAGCGACCCTTCGCTTGAATTTTGACTTAAACGCATAAAACGTGTAGCTTGTAAAAACCAAATCTCCGCAGTCTAGCCAGATGCTTTGAATGGAATATCGTAGGGCGGAGCGGATAGAAAAAATAAACGTCCCCGTAGTTTAATGGATAGAACGAGAGACTTCTAATCTCTTGATCCAGGTTCGATTCCTGGCGGGGGCAAAGTGCGTAGCGAAGCGTAGCGCTTTGCCCC
>JAUYJM010000079.1 GCA_030689285.1 bacterium | reverse complement strand
ATTATTATCTTCTCGTACTCTTCTCTTTCTATCGTCTCCGTCTCTATAAGTCGCTCTGAAATGGCGTCAAGGGCCGCTCTGTGTTTTATGATAATATCTTCGGCTTTCTGGCGCGCCTCGTTCATAATGCGGGAGACCTCCGCGTCTATGTCGCCTCCTACTTTTTCCGAATATTCATGCGAGTTCATTCTGCCACCGAATGGAGAAAGTCCTCCCGCTCCCTCCAAAGCCACAGGGCCTATCTTTTCCGACATTCCGTATTTCGTAACCATATCGCGAGCCAGAGCGGTTGAAACCTGCAAGTCATTTGAGGCGCCGGTCGTTAGGTCGTCAAAAATCATTTGTTCCGTAACATATCCTCCGAGAGACATGGCAATATCGTCCAAAAATTCTTTGCGCGATTGCAACCGTCTGTCTTCAAAAGGCAATTTCAAAGTGTACCCCGCGGCCCGCCCGCGTGAAATTATTGAGATTTTATGCACAGGGTCGGCGTAAGGCAAAACGGAAGCCACAAGCGCGTGTCCCGCTTCGTGATAGGCCGTAATCTCTTTTTCTTTTTTGGAAAGTATGTGGCTTTTACGCTCTGGACCGAGCATTACTTTCTCAATGGAGCGAATAAGGTCAAATTGAGCGATTTTGTTTCTGTTTTCTCGCGCCGCCAAAATAGCCGCTTCGTTCATAAGCGAATAAAGGTCTGCGCCGGAAAATCCGGGAGTCCTTTCGGCTACTATTTTAAGATTGACATCCTCACCAAGCGGTTTTCCTTCCGCGTGAATTTTCAGAATCTCCCCCCTATCGTTTCTGTCCGGCAAATCCAAAACCACCCGCCTGTCAAAGCGTCCAGGTCGCACAAGAGCCGGGTCCAAGACGTCAGGTCTGTTCGTAGCCGCGAGTATGATAATTTTTTCATTCGGCTCAAAACCATCCATTTCAACAAGTATCTGATTGAGGGTCTGCTCGCGTTCATCGTTTCCTCCGCCCATTCCGGTACCCCTGATGCGGCCGACCGCGTCTATTTCATCTATAAAAATGATAGCTGGCGCGGCTTGTTTTGCCATACGAAAAAGATCTCTTGTGCGCGAAGCGCCAACTCCCACAAACATTTCCACAAACTCCGAACCTGAAATTGAGAAAAAAGCCACGCCCGCCTCGCCCGCCACACCTCTTGCCAAAAGCGTTTTTCCGGTTCCAGCGGGCCCCATAAGCAATACACCCTTGGGAATACGCGCTCCTATTTCCAAAAACTTTTTAGGACTGCGCAAAAAATCCACTATTTCTTTGAGTTCTTCTTTTGCTTCCTTGTTTCCAGCGATGTCTTTGAATTTAATCTGCTGTTTTTTGTCATGCGGAAAAGTAATACGCGCTTTGGACTGACCGAAAGAAAAGGCCTGCATACCCGCGCCTTTGACCTGGCGAGAAAGAAACCATATAAAAAAGACAATGAAGAGTATCGGCAAAACAAAAGGAGCGAGCTGTAAAAACCAGAAACCAAAACCGCTCGGGCTTTTGACGGTGATGTTTACACCATCCAAGCTCTCTGGCGTTACACCATAGTTTCTTAGAGTCTCTGAAAGCGCCGCTTGCGGCTCTTTCTTGGCAAACTTTTCCACTCCATCGCTATAAGTGACTACCAGTTCATCTCCCCGCACCACTATTTCCTCAACTTGGCCTCCTGTAATATTTCTGGAAAGTTCTGATAAAGATACCTCTTGCCTATCGGAATCGCTTTCCGCTAAAAACGAGTAAACCGTCATTATAAGAAGCAATATGAGAAAAGCCGTAAGTAGGCTGTTTGTAAACTTGTCTCTCTTAGGTTTTATCGGGTTTTTTCCTCCTTTTTTTGAAGTCATACAAGTAACATTATACACAAAAATTGCGTCCTTAAAAGTTTATATGGGACTGTTGCCAAATAGGCTTTTGAGGCGATTTTTGGGAAAATTAGCGCGAGGCGAAGTTAAAAATTTTTGGCTTAATGTCGTAGATACGCCTAACGAATAGCGCATGCGAATAAGTATTGGCTAAAAATTTTTAACAAGCCGCAGCCGAATTTTGGGGAAATCGGCCAAAATGGATATTTGGCAACAGTCCCTAGATATCTCCCCCTTATGCAGTTTAAACCCCGCTTTCGCTTACGCCGAGCGGGGTTTAAGAGAACGGGCTCTTGCGCATATTGCTATTCGGCTGAATCCTGTATATTTTCTACAACCCCAAATCCACTTTCACGCCTCCTTCCGACTTTATTTGCGTGTCCTCAACCTCCGCGCTTGCTTTTGTCTCGGTGCCTGCTTCAACACCGGCACCCGGAGTCATTCCTGAGTCTTCACCAACTTCAATCCCCACGCCAGTCCCCGCCTTGCCATCCGCGCCGACACCGGCCTTAAGCGGTACTATTTCAAGACCTATGTCCTTTTCTATCCTAGAAGTTACTTTCGCCTCTTGAGCCGCCCTTATGACATCCCCGAAACTTACAAAGGCCTTGCCGTATTCCCCCGCCTCCAACTCTGCCTTTCCTCTGGCTAAGATTTCTTCCGCCTCGCCTATCTTGATATCCGCGCTTGTTTCGGTCTCACCGCTTACAGAAGAATCTATCTTTTCTATAAAATTACGCACTTCTTCAATTTTGTTTTCCGCGGCTTTCAGTTTGCCTTCGGCCGCGGCTTTAAACTCCGCGCCGGTTTCCGAAGACACTTTTGCTTCGGCTTCTCCCCTAGACTGCGCTGATGTCTGAAGCCCTGCTCTGACTTTGACTAATATTGACTCTACTTCTCCTTTCGCGCCCGATTCCGCCGAAGCGATGTTTGTCAAAAGACTCTCGTGAGCGTTTAAAGTTCCCTCAAATTCCGAATGCAGTTCTATGCCGACTCTTGCGCCGTTTTTGACTTCCGCTTTTTCGGCGAATTTTTCAAAATCTCGCGCGTGATTTTCAAAACGCGATTCTATCTTGACTCTCGTTTCAGAGTCCAAATTTCCGCTAACCGCGAGTTTTTCCGCTTCTTCAAGTCTTCTTTCAGCTCGTCTGGCATCCCATCGCGCTTGAGATTCACTGGAAAAAGCCGCGAAGCTCCTGACTTCTTCGTTTATCCCGATTTTAACGGGGTAAAGCGTATCCCCGGGCAGAGAGCTCTCCGCGGCGAAAGAAGCTCCTCCACCGAGAATTATCGCTATGATAATTGCTATTGACATAAATTGTAATTTTTTTATTAAAGCTTTTAAAGTCAACATTTCCGAAAAAACGGAAACATTGAATTCTGACCTTTCACTAAATAGATGACGTAATACTCCCGCTTTTCTTACAGGATGTTTTTCTACAAAAAGTTCCAGTTTGGCGCGCATTTCTTCTTTTTCCTCGGCATATAGCTTTATCTGTTTGGCTTTCTCAAAAAGTTTTCTGAAATCCTTGTTCATAAAAATTTAAGGAGTCTTTGACCCCCTTTCTTAACTTTGAATTACGAGCGGAAGCTTCATAGAGACCTGTCTGCCGCGGCCTAGTGGTACTGGTATAGAGGGACCGTTGCCGAATATCCATTTTGGCCGATTTCCGGGAAAATTCGGCTGCGGCTTGTTTCAAATTTATGGCCAATACTTATTCGCATGCGCTATTCGTTAGGCGTATCTACGACATTAAGCCATAAATTTGAAACTTCGCCTCAAAAGCCTATTCGGCAACAGTCCCATAGAAGTTTCGAGCGGGTAAGCGAATACTCGCTATAAAAGCGGCCGATAATTGCTTTCTAAATCATTTGTTACAGTCTGTTATAGTATAAGTCGTTAGAGACCCCTAAATCTTACATACGAGCTGGAAATCCGCCTTATGCCGCAAGGAGGCATTCTTATCGTATTTTTACTCACATCTTTGAATTACGAAACTCCAGATCCGCGTCTTTCTTTTCAATTTCGGCTACGGCTTTGCAAAAATTACTCAACAGAACTCTCTCATATGCCTCATAATTTTTGCTTCGCAAGTGCTCCGTTAATTTAATTTTTGGCCTAAGAATTTCAGAATTTCGAGCGAGGCGAAGTCAAAAATCTTGAAGAATACTGTAAGTATTTTGAAAGATTTTTGACAAGCCACAGCCGAAATTCGGGAATTATGAGGTTGAAAATTAAGTTAATGGAGCACCGGCTCTAAATTTAAAAGAAATCCATCGGAAGCGAGTTTCGTAACTCAAAGTCATATCATTCAAGTTACAAATGGCAAGCCTTTTGATATTATTAACCTTATGTATGTGGATAACAAAAAAGCCCATCTAAACTATGAAATTCTTGAAGGGTTTGAAGCCGGAATGGAGCTTACCGGGCAGGAAGTGAAGTCCTTGCGAAACAAGCAAGGTTCTTTGGAAGGTTCGCATATCGTAACGCGCGGCGGCGAGGCTTTTTTGGTAGGCGCGACAATCCCTCCATACCAGCCGAAAAACGCGCCGGATTACGACCCCGAAAGAAACAGACGGCTTCTTCTTACAAAAAAAGAGATTACCGAGATTGAGCGAGCAGAAAGACAAAAAGGGTTGACAGTAGTGCCACTCAAGGTGTATAATAAGAAGAATAAGATAAAGATAGATATAGGGATAGCCCGTGGCAAAAAAAAGTACGACAAACGCGAAGATATGAAAAGGCGGGATACGGAAAGAGAAATAGCCAGAGATATCAAAGTTCGTTGACAACCGCGATCATTCGCCTAAAGCATGCCTCTACGGAAGGCGTGTTTTAGGGGGATGATCGGCCTAGACAAGAAGAAAACTATTTGAAATCGCAAAGTAGCGCTGCGGAAACGCTTTAAAAGTCCGCAAAACGATAACTGCCAAATCAGTTGTTGCAAAAGCAAAATCAATCGTTTCTCCGTATTTCGGAGGAGTGGAATTTGCTCCCGCTTACGCTTTAGCCTAAGCGGCATCGCTTCAGGTAAGGCTTCATAGCCCGAAAGCGGTGTAATCAATGAAGCTTAAAGACGCTTA
>JAUYJM010000048.1 GCA_030689285.1 bacterium | reverse complement strand
ACAAACGCCAGTATGAACTATCCGCTCCAAAATGAGCTTTCGGGCTCATTTTGCGTGAGAACGCCTCATCATTTCGGTATCATTTTGTATGAGAGAAGTCTCCGCCTTGCAATGGCAAGGCGGCTGTGTTATTCTGTCCGTATCTAAAGAAAAGTGTGAACATATGGCAGAAGACATAAATCAAACAGAAGAAAAGGATTTTGAGCCGAAAGTTTATGAAGTCGGGTTTATTTTAACGCCTACTGTGGCCGAGGACGGTCTTGGCGCGGAAGTAACCGCCCTTAAAGATGTTTTGACAAAACATGGGGCTTCTATAATTTCCGAAGAATTTCCAAAAATGAGGCCGCTCGCTTATCAAATGAGAAAATTTCTTCAAGGCAGATACCAGAATTTTCACACGGCATATTTCGGTTGGGTAAAATTTGAGACTGAAGCTCAATCGGTTATAGAAATAAAGAAAGAATTTGACGCAAAGGATTCCATATTGCGATTTTTGATTGTAAAGACAATCAGAGGAAGCACATCGGCTTCAATCAGACCGATATCCGGCAGGAGGGAAAAACCAGCTCCGAGAGATGATAACCGAAAAGGGTCGGAGGTAGCGAAAGTTCCTATATCTGACGAAGAGTTGGACAGGACAATAGAAGAGCTCGTGGTAGAATAATATGTGAAAGTCGCGAATTATCTCTAATCGGGGACACTAAGCTAAAGAAGGGTCTCCCGAATCAATCGCTAATCTGATTCGAGAAATTTGGGCCAGCAATTTGAGATTGATTAGTGAATAATATGTATTTAAACAAAGCATTTTTATACGGTAACTTGACTCGCGATCCGGAGTTGAAATCATTGCCAAGCGGCACGAAGGTGGCGACTTTCGGGGTTGCAACAAATCGTGTTTATAAAGACAACGAAGGCAACAAAAAAGAGCAGGTAGACTTTCATAATTTGGTGGTTTTCGGCAGGCAAGCGGAAGTGGTGGCGCAGTACTTGAAAAAAGGGAGGCCTGTTTTTGTGGAAGGAAGAATTCAAACCAGAAGCTGGGACGACCAAGGGAGCGGTCAGAAAAAATACCGGACGGAAATCGTGGTGGACAGGTTTCAGTTCGGACCAGGCGGTCCGCCGACTGCGGCTAGTTCTGCCAGCAATTCGGCCAATTCGAGTAACGCAAAAGATGAACAACCCGCGCCTCCGGAAGATGCGATTCAGTATCCGGACGAGGAGATAAAGGCGGAAGATATACCATTTTAGTCGCTAATAATCCCGAATTTAGGCGCGAGTACACGCCTCTCGAATTAGTCTCGAATCTGATTCGTGAATAGTTAGAGTCTTTAATTCGGATGTGATTAGAGAACAATTATGACAAATCAATGTTTTTTCACACAACATAATATAAAACACATAGACTACAAGGATGTGGATATTTTAAAAAAATTCTTGAATCCTCACGGTCGTATTTTGGCTAAGAAGCGAACAGGGGTAACTTCTAAAAACCAGCGCAAACTTGCTTTGGCTGTAAAGAGGGCGAGATTTATGGGACTTTTGCCTTATGTAGCCAGATAATTTGATCCCAAATAAAATTTTTTCGTCCTACCCCGAAAGCACAGCTTTCGGGGTATTAGGCGAAAAATTTGTTGAGAACTCTTCCGTTCTCAACACTCGCTTCGCTCGTTGCTCTCCGCCACGGGGAAACTCCCGTTTCCCCGACCCCTTTCCCACTATTCCTCGTCACCCCAAAGCTTTGCTTCGGGGTATCTCTCAGAATCAACCTCTAATTGGGAACACGAATTTATCCGAAAAAACCCCTAACGCCGCAGGCGTTAGGGGTTTAGAGCTTGTCTAAAAACTCTTGACGACTCCGAATCCGTCTGCCAGGGCTTTGCGGGAAACGGCTCGGAAGACTCAAAATACTGAAAGTATTCTTCGTCTTCCTCACCGCCCGCTCGCCTCGGCACACGAATTCTCGTCTTGGTCAATAGTTTTTAGACAAGCTCTATCATTCGGGAGTATTTGGGTTTAAAGGGACTGATTAGTGATTTTACACACGTTCTACATATTCTCCCGTCTCGGTATTTATCCGAAGCACATCCCCTTCTTTTATAAACATTGGCGTATTTACTGTCGCGCCAGTTTCAAGCGTAACTTGCTTTGTTCCGCCTTGCACCGTATTGCCGCGTACCGCCGGTGGGCTTTCCGTGACTTTAAGCTCCACTTTTACGGGTAGTTGAATACCGATTATCTCTTCGTTGAAAGACAAGGCGACAACCAAAGAGTCGGCTTTTAAGAACTTCCCGCCACCACCGAGCAAATTTTCTGAAAGCTGAAAACGTTTTGAGGGGTCTTTACTTTCACAAAACCACCAAGCTCCTCGGTTATTATAAAGATATTTTATTTCCCGCTTTGTAAGTTCCGCTTCTTCGGCTTTTTCCGACTGACCGAAAGTGCGTTCGGTAACTTTGCCCGTTATAATGTTTTTCAGTTTGGTTTGGTTTACCGGTTTTCTCTGCTGCATGCGAAAAATCCGCGCGTCTAGAACTTCATATGGCGCGCCGTCTAAGATGATAAGTCTGCCTTTTAGGATTTCGTTGTATTCAAGCATGGGCATGAATCATGTAACTTGTAACACCAAACAGGATAAAAAGTCTAGCCCAATAAGTCAAAAAAGTCCAGAAAACCCTAATATGTTCCGTGTTTCGTGTTGCAGGTTACATATTTTCTTTGAGTTTGGTCATGATTTCTTTCAGAATCTGTTCCGCGATTTTTGCGTTATCATGAAGGAATTGTCTCGTGGCGTCATAGCCACGGCCCAGCTTAACTTCACCGTATGAATACGAACCTCCTCCGGCTTTTGAAATTATGCCGAATTTCTCGCCAAGGGCGATAAGCTCGCCTTCGCGGGATATGCCTTCGTTGTACATTAGGTCAAATTCAGTCTGTCTAAATGGAGCAGCCACTTTGTTTTTTACCACCTTAACTCTTACGCGTCCACCCATTACTTCCTCTCCTTTTTTAATCTGCGCTATCCTGCGGACATCAAGACGGACAGATGTGTAAAACTTCAAAGCTTTGCCTCCCGGAGTCGTCTCCGGATTGCCGAACATCTGGCCTATCTGCATTCTTATCTGGTTTATGAAAATGACGATAGTTTTTGACCTAGCTACAATGGCAGTCAATTTTCGAAGGGCTTGAGACATTAACCGCGCTTGTTTGCCCATATGTTGCTGTCCCATATCTCCTTCTATTTCGTCTTTGGGTGTAAGCGCCGCCACGGAGTCTATGACAATAACATCCAGATTTTCTGCTCTAACCAGACTCTCAACTATTTCAAGCGCCTGCTCGCCGCTTTCCGGCTGTGAAATAAGAAGCTCATCCACTTTTACGCCGAGTTTTTTAGAGTATTCCGGATCCATAGCGTGTTCTGCGTCTATGTAGGCGCAAACACCTCCCTTTTTCTGGGCTTCAGCCACCACGTGTAAGGCTAGGGTGGTTTTACCGCTTGACTCCGGACCGAAGATTTCAATGATGCGCCCTCTTGGAAGTCCTCCCACGCCAAGCGCGGCATCAAGGCCGATTGACCCTGTAGGGATTGCGTTGACATTCACCTTCGGTTTTTCACCAAGTGTCATTATGGCATCGTCGCCGAATTTGGTTTTTATTGCCGCGATTGCGCTTTCTATGGCTTTTTTATTTTTGCTCCTTTCCGCGCCTTCATCGTCTTGTGTATCTTTTGAAGTTTGTTTAGGCATAGTTTAAATGGTTTTTATTTAATTCATTATTCTCAACTTATATTTCCGGTTTGTACACTAGTTCCAGCTTCTCTGTCTTCACTCTGCCGAATCTGTCTTTGGCTTCTACGGTGATTATATTATAACCTTCATAAAGCAGCAATCTCTCACTGAAAAAGCCGCTACTGTCCACAAAGATCTGTCTGCCATTTAAATAAATAAAAGATACGTTTTGAGCCCGACCTTCTATCTGAAGAAAAGACTTTCTCAAGGTTTGTCCGTTGTGGGGGTATTCAACCGAGATTACCGGGCCCACGATGTACGTTTTGACTTTCAAATAACTGTAGGTCCCGACTGTGGCTATAGCAATCAAGATAGCTCCGAGGGTTATAAAGAATATCAATCGTTTTCTCATACCTGTTCAGAGTGTTTGGGGGTATCATCTTCGTCTTTTTCTGCCGTAGACTCTTTTGGTTGGAGACTGGCGCTTTCTGCCTCGCCGTAAACTTCCCGCGGTTTAGAACCGTCCGACGGGCCTATGACACTCCTCTCTTCTAAGATGTCCATAAGTCTGGCGGCTCTGGCGTATCCTACACGAAGCTTTCTCTGCAGATAGGAAGTTGACGCCTTTCTAGCTTGAAGCACCGCTTCTCTAGCCGCTTCGTACAAGTCGTCGTCTATTTCGTCGCTTTCAGAGATGCTTTCAAAAATTGAACTTCCCGATTCCGGCTGTCCGGATTCTTGACCTATATTTATTTGGTCCAAGAGATATTCCCTATAGTTTTCTTTCAAATATTTAACCACTCTTTTCACTTCTACTTCGGTAACATAGCCGCTCTGAATTCTTTGCGGTTTTGACATTTCACCGGATATAAACAACATATCTCCGGCTCCTAGAAGCTTTTCCGCTCCTCCGGAATCCAGTATTGTTCGGGAATCAATTTGAGATGAGACTTGAAGGGCGATTCTCGCGGGAATATTGGCTTTAATTAGACCTGTTATAACGTTGACGCTGGGTCTTTGGGTTGAAAGTATAAGGTGAATGCCCACCGCGCGACTCATTTGAGCCAGTCTTACTATCGCGGATTCCATCTCACGCGGGTAGCTTGTCATAATGTCGGCTAATTCGTCTATTATTATCACGATGTAAGGCATAGTTTCCGGCATTTTGGCGTTCTGTTCTTCTTTGCCTGAAAGTTTTTTTAGAGCAGGTTCCACAATATTCTTGTGGTAGGAATCTATATCTCTAACCGATTCGGCTTCCAGTATGTCGTACCTTCTGTCCATTTCTTTCGCGGCCCACTTGAGAGCGAGAATGCTTTTTTTAGGATCCGTAATGACGGGTGTCAAGAGATGGGGGATTTGGTTGTAGAGAGTAAGTTCCACTCTTTTCGGGTCAATCATAATGAATTTCAAATTTTCCATTGAGTTTCTGAAAAGGAGAGAGGATACCAAGGCGTGAATGGTTACGGATTTTCCAGAACCTGTCGCTCCGGCTATCAGGAGGTGAGGCATCTTTGACAGGTTTGCGAATATGGATTTGCCGGATATGGCTTTGCCTAAGGCAAGTAGTAGTGGTTTGGCAGAACTTCTATACTCTTCGTTTCCAAAGAGAGTGGCGAGACCCACTGTGGACTTTGTCACGTTGGGAATCTCAATACCCAC
>JAUYJM010000047.1 GCA_030689285.1 bacterium | reverse complement strand
GATTGGAGATAGGCTCTAAGTTTTGTTATGATGGATTCTGATGAAAAAAATTTTGGGCAAACGATTTTTCAACAGGGACGCGAAGGCGGTGGCGGAGGATTTGCTCGGCAAGTTTTTAGTAAGAAAGTTTCAAAATGGCCGAGTGAAGAAGTTTTTAATTACTGAATGCGAAGCGTATGATGGCGAAAAAGACCTTGCCTGCCACGCAAGCAAAGGGAGGACAAAAAGAACGGAAGTGATGTACGGGCAAGCGGGTCGGTTTTATATTTATCTCTGCTATGGAATGTATTGGATGCTCAATATCGTTACGGGAAAAAAAGGTTACCCCGCGGCGGTTCTAATAAGAGGAATTGAGAGATATAGAGGCCCTGGAAGACTGACAAAAACGCTCAAAATAGACAAAAATTTAAACGGAAAATTGGTCTCAAGGAGCAGTGGTCTTTGGGTGGAAGACTTGGGAGAAAAGTTGCAGAGGAAAGAAATAAAAAAAACGTCCCGCGTAGGTGTAACCTACGCGGGACCCATTTGGAGCGCCAAGAAATGGCGCTTCACGATTATTGCTCGCTAGTGAAAAGAGATTATTTGACGAAAACGCCTGCGGTCGGGGGAGTTTCGTCTTGTTCTTTCCCTGCCCTTGACATCCGTCCCGAGTCCTTCTGCCGTTTTCGTTCCGAAAATTTTTCGGATGACATTACTCGGTAACGGATTACCATAAAGCGAGCTTGGTATCATATATTTCCATTCCTTCTTATCCGCGTTTTTTGTTGACCTCCTTGAACCTAGTTGAGCATCTTACCAAAGAAATAGCAAAAAGAAAAGTCATATTTAAAACGAAGCTTCAACCGCTTCCTTTACGTCCTTACCGTCCGCTTTTCCTTTCAGCTCCTTCATTACAGCGCCGACAAGCATCCCAAGTTTAGCTTTATTGGAAATGCCGAGTTCCGCTTTTTTTAAATCAACAACTTTTCTGATTTCTTCGCGGTTTAGCTGCGCGGGTAAATAAGTTTCCAAAATTTCAAGCTCGGCCCGTTCTTCATCCGCCAAATCCTTACGGCCGCCTTTTTCATACTGCTCAATGGAATCTCGACGTTGTTTTACCGCCCGTTTAATAACGGCCAAGGCCTCTTCATCGGCGAGTTCTTCTTGCGGTTTTCTGCCTTTGGCCACGAGCTCGTTTGTAAAAGTGGCCACAAGTCCGCGAAGAACAGAAAGTCGCACCGACTCTTTGGCCTTCATAGCGGGGGCGATTTGAGATTTTATATCAACGTGTAATGACATTAACTAATTATACCACCGATGCAAGAAATGCGAAAAGGTGGATATGGATTTGGGAAATATGAGTTAGGAATCAAGGATTAAGGGTCAGATGAGATTTAGGATATATCCGGGTGATGAGTGATTTACGAACAGAAGTCGCTTGTCCTCATTTTAATTTGACTATTTTAATTTGAAACGGCGTTAAAACGCCTAATACTAGGGGTATTAGGCGTTTTTTTAAAATGCATTTTGATGCATTTTGTAGACCATACGCAAAGTTACCTCATACATAAATTTTCAGCGACCGTCAGAAATTTGTGCATAGAGATTCGGGCTGTAATTGCGAAATGTAAATTATTGTACCGCAAAGTCATTTGAAAAGGCGGCGGCCGCGTTTCCTCACGTTTTCTGGGGACAAAAAACCTCGCACGGGTTTACACCACATGCGAGGCCGAATATTGTACCATTCCTGCAAGGAATCAAGGAGCCAAAAGGATTGAGTTCCCGAGGCTCCAAGTTTGATATTACGTGAGTTCGACCACGAAGCGCCAGCGGGCGCGGACGTCGTCATTGAGCCAGTAGAAGTATGAGTCCCACGTATCGCCGCCGTTGCTGACGCACGGGAAGAGGCAAATGCGGTACGGATCCTCCCACTCGGAGCCAGTAAAGCCAATTGGACCTTCTCCATCATGGCGGGGATATTTTCTTCTGAACGCTTCGCGCCACTGTCCGAGAGCGGGTGTGCCGTGTTCTGCCAGTGCCTTATTCACCGCTTCGGTGTTCGACTGGTGACCAACGCTCATTATCTTGAAGCGGCGCGTCGGCGTGCCTGTAACTTTCGGCCCTTTGAATTTCCACATGTAGGCCTCACTGTATCCGTCACTTTGCACCATCCCTATAGGGTCGGCGTCGTCGGCGTTAAAGGTAAGCTCAAAGATTTCCCCGTTCTTGGGGACAGCGAGAGTGGTCAAAGCGAGCGTCGGCTGATTCGGCGAGCGTTGCTCTGCTCCACGCTCGGCGGCAAGTCTGCCGAGTGTTTTGACATCATCCTCTGTGAGGAGGTTGATATCATCGGGCTGTCCTCCGGCATCGGTGATGCCTTGGTAGATTAATGCTTCATAGTCAAGCGTTACTGTTATCATTAAAAGCCCCTCCTTTCTGGGACTCTGGTCGGTTGATTTTTGGATTGTGCGACTCTAAATACCCTAACGTGTCAATAACCATTCTGTCAAGCACAACTTAAGTAACCGCTCACAGTTCTATGCTCCATTTACAAAGGGGAGAATAAGGGTGTGAGGGGTTACTTTAAAGTATGTTTACTTGAGGTCTGAGTTACTGGTATAATGCAGTTGAGAGTTCCATTATCCGCCCGTTTTAAACTACGAATAGAGCCATTATTTATGAAATCAGTATTTCTTTTTAACTTTTTTGAAAAGCAAAAAACCGTAGAAGTTCTTGCCTAAATTTGGCAGTAAAATGTCCCAAACTTTTCTCATAATAACTTTAATCATTGTCCTTGCCGTAAACATTTTAGCGGTCGTTTTACTGTGGAGAAAAAAAGGCGGACCAAGCGGTGATGACAAGGCTTTTTCGCTTATGCTTGCCCAGCTCAACGAAATATCGCGAGTGGTGGACCATAAAATGGGAGAGACGAACCGTTTTGTAAACGAATCAATGCGGACCCAATTTTCCGAATCCAAACGGCTGATAAACGAAATAAATGAACAAGTCGGCCGCAATCTTTTGGATGTTACCAAGGGGCTTACGAAATTGGACGAGACAAACAAGCAAGTCGTCTCTTTCGCGGACCAGTTGCAATCCCTTCAGGATATTTTGAAAAATCCAAAACAGCGTGGAATTCTTGGTGAATACTATTTGGAAACTTTGCTGAAAAATGTTTTGCCACCCGGAAGTTATCAAATGCAATATCCGTTTAAAGA
>JAUYJM010000046.1 GCA_030689285.1 bacterium | reverse complement strand
ATCCACTTTTCGCGTGAACGAAGCATTTTTAGCCGCGGATTATTCCGAAGACGGAGTCTTTGACCAAAAAAAATTGGAGGAAGCGCTTTCCAGAGCCATTGGTTATGGAAAGCGGGCTGTTTCTGAAAATCCTTCCAACTTTGAAAACCATTTGGCGTTGGCAAGAGTTTATGAGTCTGTGGCCCCTCTGAAAGTCGTTGGCGCGTACGAGAAAGCGGTTCTGTCATATGAAAAGGCGAGCTTACTGTTTAATAATTATCCGCCGAGTCTTCTTGCCAGAGCGCGGTTAGAAAAGTCTGTGGGAAACGCGCAGTCTGCCTTCTACTATGCAAAAAAGGCTCTTTCGTTGAAAAGTTCTTGGAGTGAAGCTCTGTTTTTTCAAGCAGCCCTTTTGGCTGAGTCGGGTAACTTGCAACTCGCGCTTGAAAAAGCTCTCACTGCTCTTGAAAGCGACAACCAAAATCCAAACGCTTGGTACGAAGTGGGAAAAATCTATTTTGTGGCAGAAAATTGGCCAAAAGCAGAGGAGTTTTTGGGCAAAGCCGTAAGTTTATCTCCAAATTTCGGACACGCGCTATATATCCTGGGACTAAGCTTGTATTATGAAGGCAGACAGGAAGAATCTCTTGAAATATTGGATCGTGTCGCCAGTCTTTATCCGGGGAACTCTTCTTTCGTGGAGGAGGTTATGCGGGATATAAAAGATGGAAAAGACCCTTTTGGCGAAGGTGTTGATAAAGACAAAAGTTTAGCGCCTCAATAAAAAAATAATATTTTGAGGCGGCAGAAGCAGATTTTTTGTCGCACGCTTCTCATAAGACTATGGTTATAAAAGTATTTACATTTTTGAATAAGGAAATTTCGGGGCTTCACGAAGCGGCCTATCTTTTGGGCTTTTTTGCCTTAGCTTCGCAGGTTTTAGCTCTATTTAGAGACAGGCTTTTCGCGGGGCTTTTTGGAGCAGGTAATATTTTGGATATTTACTACGCCGCTTTTCGCATTCCTGATATGATTTTAATTTCCGCCGCTTCGGTTGTGTCAGTTTCCATTCTGATTCCGTTTTTGGTAGAACGTCTGGACAATTCAAAGGAGGACGGCAAGAAATTTATAGACGGCCTATTTACGATATTTTTCGGCGGTATTGTGATTGTAAGCGCTCTGGCCTTTTTTACAGCCCCCTTTTTTTTAAGGTTGTTGTTTCCGGGTTTTAACGGCGGGCCAGATGAAGCGAATCTGGTGCTCTTGTCCCGCATTATGCTTCTTCAACCGATATTCTTAGGACTTTCAAATCTTTTTGCCAGCATAACTCAAGTGTACAGGCGATTTTTGGTGTACGCTTTGAGTCCGCTTGCTTACAATCTGGGTATAATAATCGGTATTTTGGCTTTTTACCCCGTTTTAGGCATGTCCGGTCTAGGCTGGGGAGTGGTGTTTGGGGCTTTTTTGCATTTCGCTCTTCAGATATCCATCCTCTTTGGTCAAAAGCTCATACCGAAATTTACACTGAAAATTCCTTGGACAGACATAAAAAACGTATTCCTAGTTTCCGTGCCGCGGACGCTGACTATGGGGGCGGGCAACGGAGCGATACTTATTCTTCTTTCGTTTGCTTCGCTTATGAGCGCGGGTTCCATTGCCGTTTTTAATCTGGCTTGGAATTTGCAATCGGCGCCGCTTGCGATAATCGGCGCGAGTTATTCCGTGGCGGCCTTCCCCACGCTTTCTCGGCTTTTTAAAAACGGCAATCAAGCTCTTTTTCTCCACAATGTTGAGAGCGCCGTAAGGCATATCGTGTTTTGGTCCGCGCCGGCCATGGTTCTATTCATTGTGCTTAGAGCTCATATTGTGCGGACGATTTTCGGATTTGGAGAATTTGGTTGGGGAGAAACAAGACTGACTGCCGCCGCGCTGGCTATCTTTTCCATATCAGTGATGGCGCAGAGTCTTTTGGTGCTGTTTGTCAGGGCTTACTACGCTTTTGGAAATACCAGAAGACCTCTCGTTGTAAACATCTTGGGCAGTATATTTATAGTTTTCCTGGGATTTATATTTACTAGACTTTTCAACGGTATGCCGATTGTACGCTTCTTTCTTGAAGATTTGCTTAAGGTGGGAGGACTTTCCGGCACGGAGGTTCTGGTTTTGCCGCTCGCTTATTCCATAGGGATCGTATCTATTGTGTCGGTTCTATGGATATGTTTTCAGAATGACTTTGCTCGGTTTACGCCATCAATATATAGAAATGTTTTCCACAGTTTAAGCGGGGCAATCATTATGGGTTTTGTCGCGTACCTGTCTCTCAACCTCTCGGACGAATTCTTTACGCTTCAAACCGTGAGAAGCGTATTCTTTCATGGCTTTATATCCGGATGCGCGGGTATTGTAGCCGGCATAGCGGTCTTGGTGGTTGTAGGGAACACAGAAATCCGCGAGGTGTGGCGCACTTTTCATCATAAAATCTGGCGCTCTAAATTGCGCGTTACCGTTGACGCAAACGACAATCCAAATATGTAATAAGACATATCTCGCGATAAGAGAGGCGCACTAGCATTTCGTTAACTTATACCATCCCCAATTAACCATTCCACATCTTACCCCAAATTTGTGAGCTCATTACTGCGTGATTATTCTTTTGTTCTTTCCTCTCTCCGCTTTGGTCAGATATTTCTTGCGAAGTCGGATATTTTTAGGGGTGATTTCCAAGTAGTCATCAATGGACATTGTTTCAAGTCCGCGCTCTATGGAAAGAGAAAGAGGGGGAACAAGCATTATCGCCTCGTCAGAACCGGAAGCCCGCACATTTGAAAGCTGTTTGCCCTTGGTTGGGTTTACGTCCAAGTCGTCGCCTTTTGTTACGTTGCCGATTATCATTCCCTCATAAACATCCTCTCCCGGGGCGATGTAAAGTGCGCCCCTTTCCTGCAAGTTCCACAACGAAAAAGCCAAGGCCTTGCCGGATGCCATGGAAACCATGGAACCGAAAGAGTGTCTTTTTATATTTCCGGCGTATTCCTTAAAGGCCACAAAACGCGAAGAAAGCAAGCCCTCGCCTTTGGTGTTTACTATAAACTCATTTCTAAATCCCAAAAGCCCGCGAGTCGGTATTTCAAAAACCAACCGCGAACGGCTGCCGATTTCCTTATGGCCGGTTAAAACACCCTTTCTCATTGAAAGTTTACTTATGATTTCGCCTGAAAATTCATGGGGCGCGTCTATTATGGCTTCTTCAAACGGTTCAAGAATAATGCCGTCGTGTTCTTTTGTGATAACCTGTGGCTCTGAAACCTGCAATTCGTACCCTTCTCGGCGCATGTTTTCCAGAAGCACCGCTACGTGCAGTTCTCCTCGGCCAAAGACCTTAAAAAAGTCGCCCGCGGAAAAATCAACCTTTAACCCTACGTTTATTTCCAGCTCCTTTTCAAGTCGTTCTCGGACTTGTCTTCCTGTTACAAATTTTCCGTCTCTTCCGGCAAAAGGCGAGTCGTTTACCAAAAAGTTTAGAGATATTGTCGGTTCGTCCACGGCAATAGCGGGCAAAGGAACGCTTTCGGGGTCTTCGCACAGAGTGTCTCCTATAAAAATATCCTTAAATCCGGCTACCATCGCTATGTCTCCGGATAGAGCTTCTTTCACCTCGGTTCTCGTGGTGCCTTCAAAGGTGTAGAGCTTTGTAACTTTGCCTATCCACGGATTCTTATCCGGATGTTTTACCGTCAGAGTCATCCCCAGCTTTACTTTTCCTTCATAAATCCTGCCGACGGCTAGCCGTCCCAGAAAGTTGTCATAAGCCAAGTTAAATGGCTGGAAACGCGCAGGTTTT
>JAUYJM010000030.1 GCA_030689285.1 bacterium | reverse complement strand
TAATTGGAGATGGTATAACTATGAACCTTTTTTTTGATATCGGCGGCACAAAGATAAGAGCGGCTTTTTCGGACGGAGGCGAGCGGCTTGAAGAGCCGGTTGTTGAGAAAACACCGCCGGAATTTGACGAAGCGATTTCTTTGATTTCTGAAATGCGCGAAAAGACGACAAAGGGCAGAAAAGTATCTCGCGCCGTTTGCGGAATCCCCGGTGTATATGACAGAGAGAGAGACGAACTTGTCTGGTCGCCGAATCTTGCCGGCTGGAAAGGGAGAAAAATAAAAAAAGAGATTGAGGAGGCGGCGGGAGCGCCTATTGATATTGTAAATGATGCCGACTTAGTTGGCCTCGGCGAAGCTGTTTTTGGCGCGGGGAAAGGATTTCGCTCCTCTGTTTACGTTACGGTCTCTACCGGAGTCGGCGGGGGACTTGTCGCTCTTGGCCAAATAAGCAAAAATGTTTCGGGGTTTGAACCCGGACAGCAGATTATCGGAAAAGACGGCGAAACTCTTGAGTACCTTGTCGGTGGCGGCTCTTTCAAGAGGCGTTTCGGTAAATCTCCGAAAGATGTTACTGACCCGACAGTTTGGCAAGAAGCGGCGGAGGTTCTTTCTGTCGGGCTCTATAATACGGTAATGCACTGTTCACCGGATGTTCTGGTCCTTGGAGGGCCTATGATTTTAGGAAATCCGGCCATTCCTTTTGATATCGTCGCGGAGAGGACAAGAGAACGCGTATTGAAAATTTTTCCAAAATGTCCGGAAATAAAAAAAGCCGAACTCGGAGATTTTGGCGGACTTTACGGAGGACTGGCGTACTCACGCCCGTGTTAAAAAGCGGTACGGTTTGATTTGTAAGAGGAAAATGGGGACAGGAAAATGGGGACAGAAAATGGGGACAGTCACCATTCTTCAGTCACCATTCTTTCTGCGTTTCTCCTGTAGACCGAAGAAGGGGTGAGTTATTACAACACACTAAAATCAAAACATGCAGTGTCCTTTTTGTGAAAAATTGGAAATCAAAGCTCGTTGTATTATAAAAAACGATTTTGCCTTTGCCTTTCCGACAAATATACCGATTGTTCCTGGGCATGTTCTTATCGCGCCACTTCGCTGCGTCTCTTCTTTTGACGATATGACAGAAGAAGAGGTCAAAGCGGTTTTTGATTTAAGGGGCAAGCTCAAAAACGCTTTGATTAAAACTTTTGGGGCGGAAGGATTTAACTGCGCGTACAATGACGGCGAAGTGGCCGGACAATCCGTTCCTCATTTTCACTTCCACATGTTACCGAGGAAGAAGGGCGATTCGGGGATAACCGAGTACGAACCGAGAAAATTTCTGTATCGTACCGGAAGCCGAGCCGAAAGTCCGGAAGAAGAACTTCTGGAGGTTTTGGAATTGATAAGAAATAATCTGACGTAAGGGTTGTGAAAATCGCGGTAAAATCTGACTGAACATGTACAAAGCTAAGGAAATCGTGGCCACCACCTTTTTCGGGGAAATTTTTGTGGTGAAGAAAAGGGGACAGCCACATTCTTGAGAACATTCTCCATCCTTTTAAAACAATTTTTTTAGAACAACCCACCCTATCCAAATCACTCAATCAATTTTGTTTATTTGCGTGTCTATATAACTCTTTCCACTACCTCTTTGACCATGTTTGCCGGTATGGCGAAACTTATACCCTGTCCTCCTATAACAGTCGCCACGTTTATCCCCACAACCTCGCCTTTCAAGTTGACTAAAGGCCCTCCTGAATTCCCAGGATTTATAGCTGCGTCTGTTTGAATAACGTTCTTCAGTTCTTCAGCGCGGAGTCCGTTTTGAGCCACTAAGTCGCGGTTTAGGCCTGATACGATACCAACGGAAACGGAGTTGTTGTACTTGCCAAGAGCATTTCCTATGGCTATCACGGTCTGTCCAAGCACCAACGAGTTTGAATCACCGAGTTTTACCGTCGGAAGACCCAGAGTATTTATTTTAAGCAGAGCCACATCCTGCGACTCGTCTCTATATATGACTTTCGCCTTAAGCTCTCGTCCGTCAGATAAAAGGACCGTAAACTCCGCTTCTTTTTCCGCTACCACGTGACGGTTTGTTACGATATGTCCGTCTTCGCGTACTATAAACCCAGTTCCAGCCCCCACTTCTTGTTTTTCAGTGCCTTTTTCTCTATAAGTGGGTATTTTAAAATTAAAATCCTTAAAAAATGGGTCATCGCCAAAAGGATTTACATAGACCACTTCGAGCTTAGGCACGTCTTTTGTTACCACGATGGATACTACGGACGGGCTGACTTTAGCCACCGCATCTGTCAGAAGCTCCTCTTGCGACTTTTCTCTGACATCCTGTCTCTTTTCAAGCTCTTTCAAAGACATCGCTACTTGCTCTCTTTCTCCGGTGATTTTCGTAAGATTGTCTTGAAGAGCGCCGATTTGCTTTTGAAGCAACGCCACTGTCTCATCAAAAGATTCCTGTTTTTCGTATATCAGGTACAGAAACAAAACTATCGCAACAAAAAACGCAATAGCAAATATTCTATGGATAAATGGCGAATCTTGTTTCATATTTTGTATAATCACCCCGGCAACTTTTTGAACATCATCTCGCTGTTGCGCTAGGGTCGGGTGTCCAAGTTTTGTTGCGGGGCTAACTCCCTGCGGTCAAAACGTCCCAGTTTACAGTATAATACATATGAGGGTTTATATGTTCAAAAATCTTTCAAAAAAACACGTAATAGCCGTCGTAATTCTGGGAGTTCTGTTTATTGCCGTTTCTTATCTTAGTCATAGGTGGAGCGAGGAACTTACGGCTGTAATGGGCAGATATCCGGTCGGGGGCGCCTTCTTGTATGTGTCGGCGGCTTTTGTGTCCACAGTGGTCGCGCCTGTGAGTATGGTGCCTCTTATACCACTTGCATCTCTTCTGTGGGGGCCTTTGCTTGCGGCGATTTTAAGTACACTCGGCTGGTTTTTGGGAGCGGTTGTTGCTTTTCTTTTATCTCGCTGGTTTAGAGGCTGGTTTTTGGGAAAGTTTGACTATTCTTCTTTTTCATTTCTGGACAACTTGTTTCCAGGTATTCGCCCCTTTTGGCGGGTCGCGCTTCTTAGGATTATTGTGCCAGTGGACATCTTAAGTTACGGACTCGGTCTTTTTTCGTCGGTATCGTTTTCAAATTATGCGTCTGGAACTCTTTTGGGCATAATTCCTTTCGCTTTCGTCTTTTCTTACGGGGCTACAATTCCGGTGAAATACCAAATACTCGGGCTTGTTACGACTCTCGTGGTGCTCTTGTCGCTTTGGCGAAAAGGCACAACGACAAACATGGAAGTATAAGGTGGAAAATTCATAAGATATAATATGGGGTTGTAACATTTATACACTTGTCTTATCTCTCCTTCCTTGCTACAGTAGTCATTGTTTTTAATTTTTCGGTTAGTATTTTATGGCCCCAATAATCGCTTTAGGTGTTTTCATTTTAGGATATATACTCATTTCTTTAGAGTCAAAAGTGCGTGTAAGTAAATCCGCGTTCGCCCTCTCAATGGGCGGTATTCTTTGGATTATTTTGGGAATTCACGACAGTACTCTAGTGTCTCAAGAAATCACTCCGGTATCTTACGATATTTTCAATGTTGTGGTCTTTCTTTTGGCGGCAATGTCTTTGGTGGAGATATTGGTGCACTATCGGGTGTTTGACGTAATAAGAGGCAAGATATTTTCTTACCATTTGAGCGACAAAAAACAATTTATACTTCTGACTTTTTTGGCTTTTGTTTTTTCGGCTATCATTGACAATCTGACCACCACAATCGTGATGACAGTAATCGCCAGGCAATTTTTCAAAGGAAAAAATCTTTTGGTCGCGGTTGTCGGTGTGGTAATAGCGGCAAATGCAGGAGGAGCATTTTCTCCGATAGGCGATGTTACTACCATAATGCTATGGTTGGCCGACAAGTTCAGTACCTATACTATAATCACTTCGGGTTTCCTGCCTTCTTTGTCGCTTTGGGTCGCCTCAACTTTTCTTCTTGTGAGGCAAATAAGTGAAAGCGGAGATGACGCTCCGGAGGAAATAATAACCAATCTGACAAGAAGCGAAAAGTTTGTGGTGGGTTTGGTCGGTTTTTCGTTTCTTCTGCCCATAGCGGCGAGGTCTGTGGGGTTGCCACCGGTTCTCGGAATTCTGCTTGGACTCGGCATTACTTGGGTAGTGATAGACATTCTCAAGATTCTTTACAAGGAACGCACACATATGACCGCGTCTATAGACAACTTGATACAAAAAACCGACATAGCATCGCTCAAGTTTTTTATAGGGATACTTTTGTCGGTGGCCGCGCTTAACGCTTTGGGGGTCTTGGAATTCTTTTCTCATCTGCTTTATGGAGGAGGGGAGTCAATCTTTAGGGTTGTAAGCGGCAACGTCGCGTTAGGCATAACATCTTCTTTTTTGGATAACATACCTTTGACAGCTATCGCTATTGATATTTTACATATTCAATCGGCGGAGATTTGGGTACTTCTTGCTATTTGCGTTGGAACGGGAGGTTCGCTTTTGGCTTTAGGGAGCGCCGCGGGAGTGGTAGCGATGGGAATGGTCAAAGAGCTTACGTTCGGCCAATATTTTAAAATAGGGTTTTTGCCGGCTCTTATTGGATTCTTAATAAGTATTTGTGTTTGGCTTTTGCAGTACTTTCTATTTTGAGTTTTTGCTTCCTTTCCCCTGACGGCATAATTTTCGGAACTTGTGAGCGGGGGCTCATGCAAGCACGAGGAAAATTTCAGCAGAAATTTATCCGTGTCCGAAAATTATGCCGTCAAGGGATAGGTCTGGATTTATTCACACCCTTCTTCGTTTTTTCTGTGTTAGACTTTAAATATGGAAACAAGTTTAATCCATGCCGACGTATTTTTTTTCATAAGCGCTATAGGATTTATAGCAGTCGGAGTTTTGCTCATCGCCATAATGCTTTTCGCCCTGCTTATAGTTCACGATATAAGAGAAATGGTTCGCAAAGCTCGTGAGGAAGAGGAAGAAATGTTGGACGACATAAATAAATTCAGAAAACAGATAAAAGGTAGTCGGGATAAGGTTATGTCTTGGCTCGGTTCTCTCTTCGGCCTGAATCTCAATGCTAGCAAAAAGAGGCGAAAAAAATAGAAGAAATATCGCGATAAAAAGACTTGCGCAATCTCTGCGCGGGAGGGTATGATACAGACATTATCAGATGTTGATGGTATTAGTCTTTTAAATTATACGGGCTGTAGTATAGTGGTAGTATACATCCATGGGGTGGATGCGGTCCGAGTTCGATTCTCGGCAGCCCGAATTGATTCTATATAACGATACCGATTATGTTGATAATATACACAAAAACAGGTTGTCCTTGGTGCAATGAAGCCAGAGAGTTTCTAAAAAGGAGAAATATTTCTTTTGAAGAGAGAGGGGTGTTGTCCAATCCAGAGTTTTTTGACGAATTGCGGCAAAAATCGGGCCAGGAGAAAACTCCGACGCTTGATTTGAACGGTGAAATTTTAGCGGACACGGACGCGGAGGCAATAGAGGAGTTTTTAAAAAAACAAGGAATTCTAAACTGATTTTTAACATCGTAATTTTGAAATTTTGAATTGAATCGTTGGTTGAAAATATAGAATTTAAAATTTTTAAACTTATGCATCATTTTATTTGCACAGGAGAATGCGGAGGAGAAAGTCCCGTTCCGGGACTTTGCCAAGCAGAGACTTGCTCAAAGCACGGCGAATCTTTGGTTGAGTGTTCTTGTGATGACGGACTTCACAAACACATTGTGCCAGACGATGACAGTACGGAAGTGGAGGATGTGCTGGATGAAGAGTAGCTGGCGACCGACTTTGCCCGCACAGAAAACCAGCTCGCCTAATACCCCGAAAGCACTGCTTTCGGGGATAGGACGAAAAAATTTTATTTCGTATCTTCAAGCGCCAAGCTGTACCTTATTCCGAAAAGCATTATTGCGCCAAGTATGGCGAAGAGTGTCGTATAGCTTGCGCCTAAAACCAATAGAACTGTCCCTAACGCGGGGCCCACTATGTATGCTACAGGGCGCATCATTCTAAAAAAGCTCAAAATATCAATATCACGGCTGTTTATGACCTTAAAAAGGTAAGTTTCCGACATTATTTCTATCATACTGGCGCCTGCTCGGGTGAAAAAAAGCACCGATGCCCAAATGAGGAAGTTTGCAGTGGTTATAAAAGCTATGGCGGCGGTTGAAACGGCTATAATCACGAATCCTAAAGTCAGTATTTCTTTTTCTCCCCACTTTGTGTCGGCAAGCCACCCTAGAGGAGCTTCCAGAAAAACATAGGGTAAAAGCACCACAGACAAAATAATTCCTATTGTTCTCCAATCCATTCCGATGACGCTGTGCATATATATTGGCGCGTATATCACCATCCAGGAAAAGAAAAACTGCAAAAGAAAACTGGCCATAACAATCATTCTCACGCTTTTCTTTGTGGCAAGACCGTGAATTGTGCCCAAAACGGAAATACTCTGATATTCTGGGTCCTTAAACTGCTTAAAGGCATATCGTACTAGGAAGAAAGTCGGAAGTAAAAGAAGAAAGGCGGCCATATAAATCAGACGGTAATTTTCACCCGTTCCCAATATAAGACTGGCGAGAAGAGGAGCCACTACCCAAGCGACATTCACGAGAGTTAAGTACGAGCCGCGTATCAGGCCCGTTTCAGTGTCGTTTGAATAATTTTCCAAGAGTACGTCAAAGTTGAAATAAATGATTGTAACGGTGGTCGTGTGAACCAGAAAAGCGAGGATTGAAGTAAAAGTCTCCGGTACAAAGGCTAAAAAAGCCAGTGATATGGCATCATACAATAAAAATCTTACGGTACTTTGGTAATCGCCCGCTTTTCTTAAGGTTTTTGTTATACCTAAGAAAATAACTATAGTTATAAGAGCCGCGGCGCTATATAAAGCTCCTACGAAACGGTCAGGTATTAATGTCGCCAAAAATGTGGAATTTATATAGACCGCTATCGTAAAGTGAATGGAAAATAGGAATCCCAGAGCGTATATGGGGAACCTTGAAACTCTTTTGAGCATTGTGGTTTCTTGCGCGGTTTCCATAACAAATACCACTATATTTTACCATACAATTCCATTACTCTTAGACGTTATCCAAGCGCTTCTTACACTCCGAGTAAAACAGGTATCACTATCGGCCGTTTGGCAGTTTTTTGGAAAAGAAATCGTGAGACGTTGTCTGAAAGGAGACCTTTAAGATATTCAAAATTTATCGGATGCATACTGACAGTCGCATCTTCAATGGTTTTTTTGATTATGATGCGAGCTTGTCCCAAAAGTTCTTGCGATTCGCGGAGATAGACAAATCCTCGTGAAATAATATCGGGTGACTTGCGCAATTTCCCGGATGTGGAATTTACGCTTGCGATTATTACAAACATTCCGTCTTGCGCGAGCATCTGCCTGTCTCGCATCACCACCTCTTGAACGTCTCCTATGGCGAAACCATCCACAAGCACCAGTCCGGATGAAGCTTTTTCTCCGGTCTTGACTATTTTTTCGCCTCTCTCTTGTATCTCAATAACATCGCCATTGTCCGCCACAACCGTGTCCTTTGACGGAAGGCCCAGAGACATCGCCAGTTCGGCATGCAGTTTTAAGCGATAATGATTTCCGTGGACAGGGATGAAGAACCTCGGTTTAACTTTTTTATGAAGCCACTCCAGTTCGGCTCGGTTGCCGTGGCCGGTGGAGTGAACATAGACGTCGGATGTGCGATAGTGAATGATTTTCGCGCCCTGTCTCGCGAGGTTATCTTTAAGTTTTTCAACCGCTTTTTCATTTCCCGGAATTATTGACGAGGAGAGAAGAATGGTGTCTCTCTGCGTGATTTTTACCGATTTGTGCGACTTGTTTGCCATACGCATAAGAGCGGCAAATTCGTCTCCTTGCGCGCCGGTTGCTAGTATGATTATTTTGTTTGGCGGCAAAGTGTCCGCCTCGGCAGACGGAATTATGGTGTTTTTTTCGGATTTAAGCATCCCCATCGTCTGAGCTATTTCAATGTTTGTCTTCATGCTTCGGCCCTCCACCACGATTTTCTTTCCGTATCTTTCCGCTATGTCCACTATTTTTATAATTCTTACAAACTGTGAAGCGAATGTTCCGATTATAAGCCTGCCTTCGGAGTTTTTAATGATTTCTTCAAGACCTTCGTGTACCAGATGTTCAGGCGTGGAGAATCCCGGATTTTCCACGTTTGTAGAATCAGCCAAAAGAAGAAGCGTCTTTTCTTTGTCAAATCTTGAGTACTCTTCTTCTTCATTTCCAGCCGCTATGCCGTCTGTGTGCGTCAGTTTGAAGTCTCCGGGCGTGACAATGTTGCCATAAGGAGTTTCTATGATAATTCCCATAGAGTCGGGTATCGTGTGAGTTACGGAGAAAAAACTTACGGAAAGTTTTCCGATTTTTATACGGTCGTCTTTCTCTACCACTTTTATATTAAGGGCGGGAAGTTGAGGAAATTCTTCTTGTCGCTTTTTAATCATAAGCGAAGTGAGTTCTCTCGTGTAAATCGGAGGGTTGCCTATTTTCGGCATTATGTAGGGAATACCGCCGATGTGGTCCAAATGTCCATGAGTAATGATTACCGCGCGGACTTTATCTTTTCTTTCTTCAAGATACTTTGTGTTTGGCAGTATATAATCTACCCCGGGAGTTTCGTCTCCGGAAAACTGGAATCCGACGTCTATGACTATTATGTCGTCACCTATATGAATGACGGTCATATTCTTTCCTATCTCTTCTACGCCGCCCAGAGGCACAATTCTGATAACATCAGGAGACGGTTCAGAAATACGCGCGCTTTTTTGATGAGTGGCTCTTTTTGTGAACCTGCTTCCTTTCAAGCGGGCAGAACTGTAGCTACTACGATTTTCTTTTTGCCTGTGGGCAGTTTCGTCACGTTTTGGAGTAGATACGGGTTGTCTATAAGCGTTATAAGGAGGGCGGGTTTCTGGTTTGGTGTCTTGCCACGCGCCTACAGA
Source organism: bacterium (assembly GCA_030689285.1). GTDB lineage: Bacteria > Patescibacteriota > Minisyncoccia > Phycocordibacterales. The sequence goes on along the minus strand of JAUYJM010000030.1, from coordinate 2,576 downwards.
CCTTCCCCGTCTGGCTGTATTTGCTTCGCCTGATTCGGGTCTTCTTGGCGAGCCCCCTCGGTCTCTTTTTTGCGAAAATCTTCTGTCTCTTTCCATTTTGTTTTGCCGCAAGCCGCTAAGCGGCTTGCGTTATTGGTTAGCTTATAATAATTAAAAATTAAATCAGTTCCATAAGTATAAAGGGGTCCGCTTTACCAGTCTCATTATCTTTTTGGCCGTAGGCGAAGCGAAGTCACCCATGGATTCTACTAAGCCGGCTCGGAAGCTGTGTTTCGTGATTATGTTTTTTCCATAGCTATCTCACAAACACCTTCCAAACCTTTTCTGTCTCAACATACCAGTTGTTTATTTCCAGAAATCTCTCACTTGGAATGGCGATTCTGCCTAAGTCAAAACCCTTTATTTTTTGAGGTACTACGTACAAAAATTCGGGTGAATAAGTAAACACTGCAGGTACATCTTTCATAATTTCCTTTTCAAAAGTCAGATATTTTTCCAGTTTCTTTCCTTTGTCGGAGGTTGCCCTTATTTCCTCCAGCGCTTTGTCGGCTGTAATGTTTGCGTAAAGGGAAATGTTTAGTCCGGGATCGTTTCTTTGAGAGGAATGCCAGAAGGCGAAAAGGTCCAAGTCTCGTCCGACTATCTCTCCAAAGAGCAGCGCGTCGTATTTTCTAGGCCTTATGATGTTTTGATTCAATTCGGATGTTTCAAAAAATTGTAAGCGCACTTCTACCCCCAATTTCTTCCACATGTCTTGAAGAAGTGTCGCGGTCTGTCTAAGTTCCGGCACAGTGGAAGTAACGAGGGTAAATTCCAAAGGTATTTGTTTTTTGTTTTCCGTCTTTTCCAATATCATGGTTTCCTCGTTCATTTCCCAGCCGTGTTCTGCCAAGAGCTGTTCCGCTTTGGAAAATTTCTCTTCGGAGGTAAGCTCTTCGCCAGACCGGCTTTTACCGGACAAATCTGAAGGTACGGGACTTGAAATTTCTTGGCCGTAGCCACTAAGCACTTCTTCCACTATCTTTCGTTTGTCAACAGCAAGATTTAGGGCCTCTCTTACTTCCTTGTGTGTGAATATAGGCGCTTGATTCTGATTGAAAAAGACACCGAAAACTCTTGGCAAAGTGGTTTTTTCTACACGTGTGCCAGACTTCTCCAGCCGCTTGGCGTCTGCAGGCGCTATGGTCGTGATACTCTCTACGTCGCCTTGGCTGTATCCTTCCAAAAGCTTCACTTCGTTGGCGTAAAAACGAATAATTATTTTTTCTATGAATGGCTTGCCGAAAGTGTAATGCTCAAAAGGCGCGAGTTCGTATGCTATCGGTATAAGAGAGTCGTTTCTTTTAATCTTTTTGATTTTGTAAGGACCGGACCCTATCGGTTCGGTGTTGTATTCGCTGAAAGGGAAGAGTTCGGAGTCCGCGTTTTGCCAGACGTGTTTTGGCAAAATCCCCAAGGTAGTGTTTTCAAGAAATGGACTGTAAGGCTGTTTTAGCGTAAAACGAATAGTTTTTTCACCCACGGCTTCGGCTTGTACTCCTTCCCAGTCTGCCCGTTTCGGACTTTTGAGATTGGGGTCCTGGGCTTTTTTTATGGTGAAAAGGACATCCTCCGCGGTTACGGGCTCTCCGTCATGAAATTTAGCGTCCTCTTTGAGAGTAAATGCGTATGTAAGTCCATCTTCCGATATTTCATACTTTTCCGCGAGGTCAAGCACAAGTTCGCCCGTATGAGATGCCTTCATAAGACCCGAATAAACAAGAGCCACAAGGTCTCTGTCGGCGTCAGAAACGGCAAGAAGCGGATTTATAAATCTGGGAAAGCCCACTACTCCTTCCGTTAAACTGCCACCCCTAGTCGGGATTTCAATCAAAAAGGCGTTGTTGACTTTCAGCAGAAGCACGAAAGAGGCGCTTATACCCACTATCAAAAGCGCATAGAAAAAAAGTCTTTCAGATAAGCTGAATTTTTTTACGATTTTTTCGGCGGAGTTAAAACGTGGAATTTCCATCTTTTGTTTTGCCTGATGTTGGAAGACTTAGTCAGGGTATTTGTCGCGCGGTGTCAGTAGAGAGTTCTATCTGACACGGTTTTTTAGAGAGGGAAAACGCGCCCGCCATCGGCGGGTATAGTTTCCTAAAATTAAAAAAATAAGTTGAAAAAATAATCTAGTGCAGTACTAGCGCGGTAAGCGCTGAGGCCACAAAAAGCACTGCTAATACAATAGTGATTTTAAATAAAGTCCTTTCAAATCCTCTGCGTGTGTGAAATCCTACGGATGTGTCGCCCCCGCCGAAAGCGCCACCGAGTCCGGCTCCGGTTTGTTGCAATAGCACGCTTATGGTAAGGAGGATAGCCAATATTATCTGTATAAACGGCAAAAAAGCTTCCATTTGTGAGAAAGTATAGCATAAGGGTATAAATTAAGCAAATACTGCACTGGCCTAGTGTACAATTGACAGTAGATTGAAGCTTGAAAACAATGAATAACACACTCAGTAACTCATGGCTTGAGGATATTAAACAGCGTAATATCCAACTCATGACAAATCTAGCAGAAAAGAAGCTAAATCCAA
>JAUYJM010000013.1 GCA_030689285.1 bacterium | reverse complement strand
TAGCTTCTTTTCTGCTAGATTTGTCATGAGTTGGATATTACGCTGTTTAATATCCTCAAGCCATGAGTTACTGAGTGTGTTATTCATTGTTTTCAAGCTTCAATCTACTGTCAATTGTACACTAGGCCAGTGCATTTTTTGAAAAAAAAGTTGTTTGTGATAAAATGGTTAAACTGTATGAATTTTTTCGGCAAAATCCTGTTTTTAGTTCTCGCCCCGTTTTATATTACGATGGCGGCTATCATGAATTTTACTTTTGAATGGTGGTCGGGACTCTGGAAATGAAGGTTCCGCGGAATTGGGGTATTACCTTTTTATTAGGTGAATTCTTACCAGCTCATCGGCTCGCCATGTTTAGGAGCTCCGATCCTAAACAGGGCTCGTATCAAAGCTATAATATCCAAACGGCAAACTCTACAAAATGTTCCAAAAACGCAGTCCTTCCAGTATTCCGCAGGCATAATTGCCGTTCTGATTTCCGTCTCCCTTCGCAAAATAAACACCCGCCGCCTCCCTGCTCTTTGTTTCAATCTTCCCAAGAGCTTTTTTGGCGTCCGCGGAAGCATTCTTTACCAAAATTCCCTTGTAACCCGAAAAAAGGGGCAAAATGTCGTTACCGCTATCTCCGCAGTAAACGACACGCGACATCTCAAGTTTTAGATGACTCCTGACAAATTCCAGCGCGGAACTTTTTGTGGCGGTTTTGGGCAATATGTCCACAAGCCCGACACCTCCCTGAAGCGGGTCTGTGCTCCACACCACCTCCGCGTCTATATTTTCTGTTTCAAGCACGTTTCGTATATATAAAAAAACACTCTCCCTTTCTTCCGTCTTTTTCAAATAGAAACTCAATTTAAACTCATTCTGCTTCCAATCTTCCTGGAGAGACAGAAGGTTTTCCGCCATGATTTTTTCGGCAATTTTATCATAATTCCAGTTTTGAGAATTTTCCCGAATTTTATTTCGCCATTTGGTCCAAAGCTTAAGGCCTTCGCTGTCTTTTTTGTAGATTACTGTCCCGACTTCCGCCAAAAGAAAATCCGGTATCGGGATGCCAAACTCATCCGCCGCGTCTTTAGCCAGAGCAAAATTTCTCCCCGTGACGTAGGCCAGTTTGTAAGGCCTCTCGGAAAGGGCGTCAAACAGGGTTTTTATACACCCTCCGTCGGGTTCTTTGCCGTTTGGCAAAAGAGTGCGGTCTAAATCTGTGGCAAGAAGAAACATTTGTTGTAGAGTTTAACGACTAAAGGTTTAAAAAAATTCATTCAAATACCTTCTTTCCGTTTATAGCCGCCTCGTAAGCCAAGAGAAAGGCCGCCGCCGAAAACCCGAGACCTTTTATGCCTTTTGCTTCCCCTGTTTCGCCGTCATAAAACTCTGGAAAAGAATAGCTGTCTTTCGCCAAAACCTCCGCAAAGGACGACAGATGCTCTTCCTTTTTTTGACTCAAGTTAGACGCTAAAAAAAACCCGTGTACCAGAGGCCATCGTCCGCCGTTGTGATAATGGTATGGCTTGTTTTTAAATTCATACAAATGGTTGCTACGCAGGTGTTCCCAGTTGTGGTCGCCTTCAGATATCACCGGGTGGAAAGCGGGCAATACGGATAAAGCGCTTCCCCCATCCAAATCAACGCCGCAGTAGACCAAAGCGGCCGCCCTTACCTCTTCCTTTTTTTTGGCAGACAAAATATCGGAAAGAAGAAGAAGTCCCACGGCAAATACATCCAAGTGGAAGCGCACGCTATGATTTGAAAAGTAGGTTACAGGCAACGGCGGATTATAATGGAGCATCGCGGATTCGTACATTGCTCTGTGGTATACATGGCCGTCTTCCAAATATTTTTTGTCCGGAAAATAGTTTACCAGTATTAATTCTTTTAAATAGTCCTTTTTGCTTATAAAAACGGGGTTATTTGTAACCAACGAAAAGCTTCTTAACGCCAGATAGTACAAGAGTTCGTCGTACAGCACATAGCCATGATTTATGTACTCGTCCGCCCAGTCACCTCCTTGGGGAATATAAATAAGCCCTCTGCCGTTTAGCTCTAAACATTCAAGATAAAAAACGGCCTTCTCAACAGATTCTTTGTAATCGTCCCAGACTGCTCCATCGCCGGTTTTTAAAACAAGATTGCAAACCCCGATAACATACCAAAGAGTGGCATCTATGCGGCCAACAGTCGTACCGTAACTCACATCACCGTTTTCAACAGAAACATTGCTTGGGACCCTTCCTGTCCTGTCCTGATACTTCTTCAAAGTAAACAGCGTCTGTTTAAAAGTCTTTATAAGAGCCGCATCTCCGGATAAAATAGAAGCGATTCCCGCCACCACTCCGTCCCGACTCCAAACCCTGCGATAGTTATCTATATTTTCAATAGAGGCCAGAAGACCGCCGGAGGTTGACAAACTTTTTAAAAGTTCCGCTGATTTCGCGTAAGTTTCTTCTAAAATCATTCTTTTATTGTATCACCTTAAGTTACGAAATAGGAAATTTCTGCCGAAAAACCCATATTTCGGCTACGCCTTGTCAAAAATTTTTCATCAATACCTATGGCATTAAATTCAAAATTTTTGACTTCGGCTCGCTCGAAATCTGACTTTTTCGTCAAGAAACCTATTTCGCAACTCAAGGTATATCATCCAAAACTAAAAAACTTCAATTCAAAAATCCTCCGAATGGAATCGGAGGATTTTTGAATTTGGCTTTCGCGCCTCGCGAAAATTCCACAACTACATAGCCGGTCCCGTAGAGGCCCCTTCCATAGAAGAAGATTTGCATGCCATACAGCTTTTCTTGTGAGTCAGAATCTCAACCAAAGCTGAAAGTCCGACTAGAACATATACTACCTTTGCGATGGTGCCGGTCATTCCTCCGGGAAAAACTTGACCCAAATCCCATCCTGTCAGGGCAAATACTCCCCAATTCAAACCCCCGACAATCAGCAGTATAAAAGTTATTATATGAAGTCCTTTCATAAAATTTATGCTTAAATGTTAATGGGGTTTCGACTTATTTATTATACAATGGTTAAAATTAGTCAACCATAGGAAAACTTGTAACTGTCCACACCTCTTATTCCCCCTTTCCTAAAGGGGGTGCCTGAAAGGCGGGGGATTTTAAATCCCTCCTCCGATAAGAATCGGAGCGCTCCCTTTACTCCCACCCCTCACCCTCGCCCCGTTAGAAACGAAGTTTCTAACGGGGC
>JAUYJM010000010.1 GCA_030689285.1 bacterium | reverse complement strand
CACAAACCCAAGGACTAGAGATGCTGTTGTAAAAAATATTTTCATTGAATTGCCCGCGCGGCGGAGGACACGACTTTTTTGGGCAAAACCGCAATCCTGCCGTTTAGTTTCTTGTGCAACTTCAGTGCCGGTTCAAAGTTGAAAATCTGGCGGTGGCGATGTCCCGAAATTAGAACCCAAACAACTTGATTTCAGGAGCGTTGATAAAATTGTACGGGATTTGAGGCGAATCTACAAAGAAAAGCCTAGCTTGTTTGATATTCCTGTTTTCGCTCAAAAACAATATTAGCTATTCGTTCTACCTCTTTGTCAGATAACTTGGAACCTTCAAGACGAGTAGATGCACCGGCAGAAGCTACGAGCGTGGCACGACGAAGCTCCGCCAGACGTTCTGGCGATATACCGGAGTATTTCTTGGTGCGTTTAAGCTTTGTCATATTCTCTGATTTTCTTTTTTAGATTCTCCATGTATTCATCCTTGAGTTTTCTATACTGACCGTAATCATTAGGATACTTTTGAGCCAATTCAAATTTTAGGTCACTATACTCTTTTACATCTCCTGGGTGAGTTCGAAGATAGTCCCGCAGCTGAAGCATTTCCTTTACATGCCCATGATCTTTCTGAAACACATGCAGGTTTACTAGTCGCACATTATCTCCCTCTTTAACAAAGAGCCGCGCTCCGGGCATGACGTATTCACCTAGTGCTTGGTATCCTATGACTTCCATTTTTGGAGTTAGCTCATCAGCTTCAGAAATATTATTAACTATCAAAAGGATATCAATAGTCGGTTTTCCTGCTAGACCTGGCACCGAAGTGCTCCCGACGTGTTCGATTTGCAAAGCTCTATCAGAAAAAATTGGTCGGATTATTTCGACTTCCTTTTCAAACGCATTCTTCCAATTCGGATCGAATTCTATAACGCTATATTTCCTATTTTGATAAGACAACTTGGTCATGTATTTATCAGTTCGAATCCCTTCAAGGTTCACTCATTTTATCACTTTTGTGTTTTGAAATATAGGGAAAAATAAGGGAATTCTGACGCTCACTTTCCAAAACTACTGGCGGGGACGATGTCCGCAACTTTGAACCAAGAAAGTGGCTTAAATTCGAAGATATTGATAAAAGTATAACTGAATTGAGGGCTATCTACAAAATTCACCCTGAATGGTTTGAGACGCCGAAGCCAAAGTCGGTTAAGGGAAAAAATGAAGTAGATTATTCTATATAAATTTCCCCTAGTGCGTACACAAGTCCGTCCGCTACGCGGACGGCTCCCTTAATGAATTACCAAACTGCTTCTTCGCGTTTTTTGAGAAAGCCACTTTCCGTAAGCATCGGGATCAAAATTCCGTGTTTGTGCATATCCACGAAAAAATGCATCACAGACTTCATCAGCTCCTCATCGGACTGCTTCATTACTTCCGGCCATATGTCCTTGACCTCCTGTGGCATTTTGTCCATGCTCGTATTTTTCTCAAGAAATGACCGCGCCCAACTTTTTGTCATTAACCGTGCCAGTATATTTGATGACTCAACCCAATCCTCGGGGAATTCGGGAAGTGGCGGGCGCAAAAGATATTTTATTTTGTATGCCTTATAGCCATATTTACTTGTATGCTCCTCAACTATTTCCGCCAAGTCTGTCCATGCAGTAAGGACAAGATCGCCAACTTCAAACTCTTTTTTAAATTGAGCGATATTTTTTGACGCTTCCGATTTTTCAAAATTCTCACCCATCATTTTCGTTATACCCTCTGGATCGTCAACGCCTGCGAGTTTGTACGCAAGATGCATTATGTGCATACAGATTATGGAGAGATAAGAGAAATTTGAGATAATGTGCTTTGTGTTGTTGTCGTCTTTACCATAATCATGGCTTCCAAGGAGAGGATGTACAGACTGACTGGTGCGCGAATAACCACGACCATAAGAAATACCGAGCGCAAGACGCTCATCTGCGCTTGCCACCAAAAGCGCAGCTAGAAAAAGTTTTTTCTTACTCGCAAAAACACTCGGTTTTAAATTCTTCAATCTATCTTTATGCAGAAACCACAATTCCTGCACTCCAAGCGTTTTTAGGTCGTCTTGAATGCGTTTTGCATAGTCGTCTATTGAATGTTTTGTATTAGAAATAATGCGACCCTCATAAAGTTCTCGGAAGTCTTCCTGTCGCGCCAGGGCCAAATCAAGGTTTTCGGCGGAGAGAAAAACGCGATATTCTTCGTCGCGTTTGGTGTTTCTATCAAACAGGATGAGAAAACCCAACAGTTCTACCATTTTTCGTATGCGGTATGTCTGTGCGTCCGTTATGCCACCACTAATGATTTTCTCCATGCGGTCGGGTTTTTTTTCTTTGTGGTTAGGTACTTCCTGTAAAAACTCTTTATCGTTTGTAAGTCCAATGCATGACTTAATGACTTCCTTGCATACACCGTAAAGGAAGAGTTTTTTGGCATCCTTTTCGCCAACCCACGCGTAAGTTGTTGTCTCGTAAAAATGGTCGTTGTTATATAACTGCTTCATCAAGCGATCTGCGGAACGCAAGGGTGCTGTAATGAAAAAATCGAGCTTCTTGTTCTGCTCGGCGGTCAGCTTGATACTAGTGGATTTTTCCTCTGTCTTTTTCTCTTCTTTTTGATCTTGCATAATTGTTGTGGATAACTCGACTTTGATTTTCTACTTTTGTTCTATTATAATTAATGTATACTAAACAAGTCAAATCTATATGCTCACAAAACGCCAAAAAGAAGTCCTTGATTTCGTAGAAAGCTATT
>JAUYJM010000006.1 GCA_030689285.1 bacterium | reverse complement strand
CCTACTAAAATTAATAAAACAATCACTGAAACCGCCGCTATTAAATAAGGTTTTTTCATTGTTAAAATAATACGACATGCAGCGTAATAAAGCAATCAATTTCAGAACGCGTCCTAACCATCATTATCTGAACGCATCCAGTTCGGGGAGCCAGTGGACAAGATTTAAGCTAATATGATATAATAAACATATGGTACAAACTAATTCAGCGTTCATGAGGCCGATGAACATCAGTCAGGAGTTGGCCACCGTAGTTGGCGAGGGGCCTATGCCCAGGTCGGAGGTCGTTAAAAAACTTTGGGTATACATCAAAAAGAATAATCTCCAAGACCCAACCAACAAGCGCAATATTAATGCCGATGAAAATCTCAAGAAGGTGTTTGACGGCAAAGCAACGGTTAATATGTTTGAAATGACAAAGCTTGTGTCAAAGCATCTGTCCTAGTTTTCAAAGAGTTTTAAGGTTAGTTGAATAATGAAAACGGTATTTACCGCAGGATGCGAATACTCTTTAATAGAACAAAATGCTCGGCGGAAAAACGCCGGGTTTTTGTTTTGATACCACCTTCAAAGCCCTTTCAAATTGATAAATTTAAGAGATTTAGGTGGAATGGTTAACTGGAGATGATATAATTTAAAATATGAAAGTAAAGACAGCGCTAGTCGTATTGACTTTCGGCTTTATCGGCTTTGGAATTTGGGACATTCGTGACGGTTCTTTTGATATGTTTGCCGGCAAATACGCGCAACTTAGGCCTTATTCTAAAAAAATGCCGTTTGACGCGATGTTTCCGAGTTACATACCTTTCGGTTTTAAATTCCAAAAAGACCAGTCCGTAGGGGCTGTCTTGGAGAACTCTGCCGGCATACCTCAATTAAACTTTTACTTTGAAACCAAGGACGAGGAGGAAGGCATTGTGGTTCGCCAGTTTGACCGCCAAAGATACGAGAGCGACATTTTGAAACAAGGCGACAAAAGAAGTTTGGAGGAAATGTTTTTGAGCGTGGCGACCCCGAGCCCTGTCCAAAAGGGCGGTAACACTCTTTATATGCACATCCCAAGTGGCAAAACTCGCACATTTTTGGGAGATCTTGATTACGGAGCTTATGCTTATATGCTGAACCCCGACTCCGTTATCCAGGTAAACTATGTAAGCAACAAAAAACAAATATCGGAAGACATGATGATGAAAATATTACTTTCAATGAAGCCCTTTTAAAAGGGGATAACTTGCCTGCTCAAACTCAAGAGTTTTGTGTTATAATAATTCTTGTCTAACGCTAGCTTTAAAACAATATGACAAAAAATACAAACAACCACTCAATCCTCATAGTGGACGATGACCCTTTGACTCAAAAGACCTTGGAGCACCGTTTCAACAAAGAAGGTTTTAAGATATTTATTGCCTCGGACGGAGAAGAGGGTTTGGCGAAAGCTATTAAAGAACACCCCGACATAATTCTGCTTGACCTTCTGATGCCGAAAATAGACGGTATTAAAATGCTAGAGAAGCTAAGAGAAGACCCTTGGGGCAAGACTGCCGGAGTACTTCTTCTTACAAACTTGAATGACACTGAAAAAGTCGCCGAGGCGGTGGCCAAAGGGGTTTACGAATATCTTGTGAAGTCCGACTGGAAGATAGACGATATAGTGGCGAAAGTTCACGAAAAACTCGCTCTTCAGGACAGCCAGAAGGAAAAATAATACCATCTCCAATTAACGCTTTCACATTAACAAATTCTTGAATTTTCGGCGAAAAACGAGCTGGAGCGCGAGCCATATTGAGATATGGCGAGCGCGAAGCGAAGTTTTGCAGCCAAAATTCAGGGATTTGTGTGAAATGGTTAATTGGAGATGGTATAAGATACCTTATAAAATTTTTATGTCGGAAAAATCAAAAAACTCGGTTATACTTTTGGTGGCGCTCGTAGCGGCTGTGCTGATTTTCCTTTTCGTATCTGACAATCTTTATATAGCGGAGGCTTTTTTAGAGACGTAGAGCGAGCGAAATGAAAATAGCTTTGCTTTTTCATTTCCGAGCCCCGTTAGAAGCAAAGCTTCTAACGGGGCGAGCCGAAAAGCTATTATAAGGGGTGAATACCGCTTTTATAAAGATTTGCTTGGCGATTCAGCCGTTTTCTTTCAGAAACTTCCTTATTCTATCTAGGGTTTCTCGCGCCTCTTTGTATTTAGGGTTTATGCTTACAGCTCTTTCGTACAGAGAAATCGCTAGTTCCAAATCATCCGCCAAAAACGCGGTATTGCCGTAATTTAGGTAAAACCTGAATGAGTCCATCCTGCATTTCATATACGGCTCTAGACTCCTGAAATTTTTAAGAGCCGACTCAATTTTGGAGAAATTGAGTCGGGTTGGCTTATCCTGGACATCTATAAGGTCATTCACTGCTTTTTCGTAGGTCTTGTCAAACTGCTTCAATTTGTCTTCTATTGTAAAACTCACATCTTCGGCAAAAAGAGTAAGTCCGATTCTAGCCATACTTTTATTGGGATGGCCGTTTCGGCGGCGTTCTTCCATAATTATCTCTTTGTTCGTCAAAAGCTTTTCGTTTGTGGAAAAAGGTTGGTTTAACGGAATAAGAGACAAAAATTTTTTCTGTATTTCTATAAGTTTTTTTTCAAGTGCTTCCGGATTTTTATGCGGAGGTTCTTTCTCAAGGCCGAAGGAGAGAGTCTCAAGCATTTCTTCCATTAGTTTTACTTCGTTTTCTCCTCTGGGATACTGTCTTTCGTACTGAACCGGTGAAAGACCTCCAAGTTCATCTTGAGGAATAAAATTTTTCCAATGGGTACAAAGAGGAATTATCTCTTCTATAAGTTCGCCCTTTTTTGTCTCTATCGCTCTGGCCAATATTCCGAGAAGCAAAGGCGAGTCGTAAACCCGTTTGTGTTTTGAAATATGGTCTTCAACCTCGCCCAAAGAAACAGTTTTATGCAAGGACATTTTCTCAAGTATTGACGCCATCCCGGTCTTAATGTTGCCCACATCCTTTTCCTTAAAGTCTTCCATAATACAATTTTACTATAATAAGCCGTGTTGGTATAATAGGTGTCTAGCCGAACAGCTTTTAAGCTGAATTTCCGTGGGAAATTAGCCATAATACGGCCATATTTGCGGCAGGTTGTTTTAATGGGGTGGAAGATTTATAATATATGAATAATTTTTTTCCCACAATCTTAACACTCGTCATACTTTTTCTGCTTCTGCCGCTGTGGGGAAAGGAGCTTGGCGTGCTGGAGGATTATATTTCAATTCTTTCGGTCATCGTCTGGCCGGCAGTCGTGGTTATGGCCCTGATTTTTTTCAGGAAAGTAGTGACTTTCCTATTTTTTTCAATAGAGGAATTTAATTTTTTCGGAGCCAAAGGGCGTCTCAAAAACGTACAAGAGCTCATAGCGGAAAAAGCATCCCAAGAGGTGGAAAGAAGAGAGCGTGAGCATATGGCGAAAAGACGAATCAACGAACTGGAAGAAGGTCTGCATAGACTCAAAGAAAGAACGAAAAACAAAGACCGTCTGGCCTTTTTGGTGGAAGAACTTATAAAGGAGAACAACGAACTTTGGGACGATATTCGGGAAAAGGAAGACGAATACGAGAGTATTACTTCCACGAAAAAAGACACAGCCGTTCTTCAAAGCGAGGTCGCCATGCTTCGCGAGGATATGGCTTATCTTAAAAAAAATATAGCGTCTGTCGGGTCGTCAGACGATTCACAATCTGCGCAGACCAAAGAATAAAAATATGAATCATAGAAAACCTTGGTATAATGACAAACCTACGCTTTTAATGCTCATATTCGGCTTTTTAAGCACCATTACTACCGCTTTAAATGTGATTGTTTCTGTTTATTTATAGGTATGGCTCATTGTGGTAGTATGTAAAAATGAAACCGGTCGCAGTTTTTGATATAGACGGCACAGTTTTCCGCTCTTCTCTTCTTATAGAGCTGGTAGAGGTTTTGATAGAGGAGAAAGTTTTCCCTACCGAAACTCTTGAAATTTTTGAAAGAGAAAAAATCTGTTGGCTTGACAGGAAAGGGGACTATGAAAAGTACATAATGGCGGTCGTCAGGGCTTTTGAGAAAGAAATAAAAGGGGTCGCTTATGGAGACTTCGCAAGAGCCGCCAAAATCGTGGTTGCGCGAGAGGGTGGCAGGGTTTACCGCTATACCAGGGACTTGGTCAAAAATTTAAAACATAGAGATTTTTACCTTCTGGCCATCTCGCAGTCTCCGAAAGCGCTTCTTGAACCTTTTTGTAAAAGACTGGGGTTTGACAAAGTCTACGGCCGTATTTACGATATTGGCGCGACTGACAAGTTTACAGGGAAAATCACGGATGTTCATCTCATAAGCAACAAGGCGGCGATTCTGCGAAGAGTATTGGAAAAAGAAGAGGTAACGCTTAAGGGTTCAATAGGAGTAGGGGACACGGAAGGGGATATTTCTTTTTTAGAGATGGTGGAAAAGCCGATTTGTTTTAATCCAAACGCCCTGCTTTATAAGCACGCAAGGCGATGCGGTTGGGATGTGGTGGTGGAGAGAAAAGATATGGTCTATAAACTGTGACATATCTGCTCAACTAACTTGAATTTGTATCAAATGAAAAAAATAGGATACATCGGCTTGGGGAAAATGGGTATGGGTCAAGTAGAGCGGCTCTTGGAAAGAGGTTATGAAGTTTTTGCTTGGAACAGGAGCGAAAAACCAAGGGAGAAAGCGGCAAGAGCTGGAGCGAGAATTTTTGAGTCATATGAAAAACTTTGCAAAGGATTGCTCGCGCCGAGAACTATCTGGCTTATGTTGCCGTCATCAGTTGTGGACGAAGCTCTCGCGGAAATTTCGCCTCATTTGGAAAAAGGCGACACCGTCATTGACGGCGGCAATTCTTTTTACAAGGATTCTATGCGGCGAGCGTATGAGCTTGCGGCGAGAGGTGTTCACTTTCTTGATGTCGGCACATCAGGCGGGCCTTCGGGCGCCCGAAACGGAGCCTGCCTTATGATTGGCGGTGACAGGGAAGTCTTCCAAAAACACGAAAAACTTTTCAAAGACCTCGCCACCTCCTATTCTCCCTTTTCTAAAGGGAGTGGCCGCAGGCCGAGGGATTTTGAAATCCTCCGTCTCGCGGACTCGCCACCTCCTTTAAGAAAGGAGGAATCTATTCAATATAGTTATGCTTACGTCGGCAAGGCGGGCGCGGGGCACTTCGTCAAGATGGTGCACAACGGCATTGAGTACGGCATGATGCAGGCAATCGGGGAAGGATTCAACCTTCTTCGGAG